>JANORN010000163.1:0-2395 GCA_031415355.1 Novosphingobium sp.
GTGCCGCACGTCTCCTCTCCGCCGGTTCTGCTGGGTCTGATCGTCATCTGGCAACTCGCGCTCAACCTGCTGCTGGCCCCGCTGACGGCCTGGGCCGGGGATACTGTACCCGATGAACAGAAGGGCATGCTGGGCGGACTGTTGGCGGCGGCTCCCGCTTGCGGTGCCTTGATCGGGATGGTGATCACAATTCCCGGCTTGGCGGACCCAGTGCAGCGGGTTGGCGTGATTGCCGGGCTGGTGCTGGTGATGGTTGGCCCGGTCCTGATTGCCGGGCGGCCAGTGGCGATGCCGCAGTTGCAAGCGCAAGCCGGTGCGCCTGCCGCCGCGCGTGCTGCGGCGGGCAGCCGACCGGCGCGGCGGATGTGGCTGGCCCGGCTGCTGGTGCAGATCGCCGAAGCCTCGCTGTTTGCCTTCTTGCTGCTGTGGCTGCGCAGCCTTGATCCGGCCTATTCCGATCATGCCGCCGCGCGGGTTTTTACGGCGGTGCTGGTGCTGGCCGCGGGCTGTGCAGTGATCGCCGGGCGCTGGTCAGACCGCACGGCGCAGCCGATCCTGCCGCTGGTGCTCAGCGCCGCCATCGCCGCCATCGGCCTGGCCGCGATGGCGCTGGCGAGCGGGATGGCTATGGCGCTGACCGGCTATGTCTTGTTCGGCCTGTCGAGCAGTGTGTTTCTGGCGCTTCATTCCAGCCAGACGCTGCGGGTATTGCCAAATCCGCGCCACCGCGGCCGTGATCTGGGGCTGTTCAATCTGACCAATACCACGCCTTCGCTAGTCATGCCTTGGCTGACGCTCGCACTGGTTCCCAGCTATGGTTTTGCAGCGCTGTTCGCGGTGCTGGCGGGCTTGGTGGCGGCAGCGGCGCTGATCCTGGCGGTGCTCGCGCGGCCCTCTGGCCTTCCCGCTGCGTAACCCGCTTGCACGCACGCAGCCCGCAAGGCACAAGCCCATTCAGCCGCAACCATGGGGATTTTGTGCCACAGACCGCCCCCGCTTGTGATCGTTTCGCCACTTGGGCGCGCTGGCCCGCGCGGCTGGTACTGGCCGTGCTGGCAGTGTTCATGGCGCTCGCTGCGTTCAGCCCGATCACCGTCGGCCGGGGCGAGACGGCGCGACCGCCGGCGCTGGGCGCGGCACCCGCTGCACCCGCCAAACCGGTCCGGTTCGACGACTTGCGGCTGTACGATGCGGTGATCGCGCGACTGACCGGCGGTGAGCGCTATTATGGCGTGATTGCCGAGGAACACCGCAAGCTACCGTTTCCGCTCAAGCCCGGCTTTGCGGTGCGCTTGCCGACCTTGGCCTATCTGGCGGCCTGGCTGGGGCCGCAAGGACTCGCAGCGGCAGCGGTGCTGCTGGCGCTGGCAATCGCGCTGGCTTGGTGGCGACGGCTGGGCGAAGAGCCCGTCGGGCGCGCGCACCGGTTGCTGGCGATGATCCTGCTGCTGGCGGGGGCGAACTTCGTGCTGGTGCGCTATTTCCATGTGCTCCACGAATTATGGGCAGGCGGTCTGCTGGCGCTCGCCTTCGCGCTTCACCGCCCCGGGCAGCGCTGGTTGGCAGCACTGTTAATCGCAGCATTGGCATTGGCAATCCGCGAGACCGCGCTGCCGTTCGTGCTGCTCGCCGCCGCCATGGCCGGATGGCGGCGCGATTGGCGCGAATGCCTCGCCTGGATCACGCTGGCGGGGTTGTTCGTCGCGGGCTGGGCCTGGCACCTGTACCAGATCGCGCTGCTGGTGCAGCCGGGCGACCCGCAATCCGCCCCGTGGTTGACCCTGCGCGGGCTGTCCGGGCTGGTCTCGCTCTACGTCCTGCCCACCCCGCTGCGGTTCCTGCCCGCTGCGCTGGCCGGGCCGCTGGTTGTGCTGTGCCTGTTCGGGTGGAGCGGCTGGAAATCGGCGGCGGGCACCTTTGGCACGCTGCTGCTGCTCGGCTATGGCCTCGGCTTCATGATCGCCGGGCGGCCGGAAAACTGGTACTGGGGGGCGCTGGTCACCCCGGTGCTGTTCATCGGCCTGGCGTTCGTGCCGATGGCGCTGCGGTCCACCTGGCGGAGAGCCAGACACCCTTAACTGGTAATCTCGTCAATCCGGTGATGGGGCAGAATGCGCCAGGCCGCGATGCCCAGCAGCACTTGCAACGCTTCGACCACCATCGGCTGGGCAAAGCCCGGATAGGTCCCGTCCAACAGCGCACTGATCGCGCGTCCGGTGAAGGCGATGCCGAACAGCGCGATCGGCACCAGCAGCAGATCGCCATTGCGTCGCCACCCGCCCCACAACTGGCACCCGCCTGCCACCAGGAAGAACGCCGTCATATCCGCGCGCAAAACTGCCAGCCCGCCAGGTCCGCGTGGCAACAGGTTGAATTGACTGCCCAGATCAGCAGG
>JANORN010000164.1:0-10819 GCA_031415355.1 Novosphingobium sp.
GGTTCAACTCCTGCCATTTAGCGAGCAATTCCGCCTGTCGTTCGCGCGCCCAAGCGATTGTCTTGCTCAGCACGCCGGTTGGCACTGCGCCGACGATCACCTCAAGCGTTGCGATCCCGACCGAGGCGCGGAAGCCCGGCCCTTCGATATGGAAATGCGCCACGCCATGCTCGCGGCCATAAACCGAAATCTTCCAGTTCGGCCCGCGATGCATGGTGACCATAGATGTGGGAGTAGTGCATTGAGTGCATTAGCGCAAGTGATTGATCGGCTCGTAGACTACGATGGCGAGACTGCTTCAAGCCTGAGATGACCGGTCTCTTCATCCAAATAGGTAATCTTCCAGCTCAGTCCATTACGCTCGGATGAATTCCAAGGAGTGGCGTTCGTTACCCCTTTTCCTGGGATTCCGTCGACTACTATGCAATCAACTAAACCGTTGAACTCATTGCGCGCCCGAATTGCGTGTCGAACTCGCTTAGAGTTTCCCGGGAGTGACTTCCATTCATCGAGCGGGCCACCGTGAATTCGGCTGTCCATCACAAGCGCCTTCCAGTCGATTTCTGACCTCCAAAGCGTGATGCAGATTCCGTCCGAGCGCTCCGCGCTCCAATCTTGCCGAGGCACTACTAGGTGGAAACCAAGTTTTGTGAAGGCTTCGCCGTATTGCATCACCGCGCCCCCAAATCCCCCATGCCCACCGTCCCGCTCGCCATGTCCAGCATCCGATCGAGGCTCTTCTTCGCGCGCAACCGCAGCCCTTCCTCGATCTCGATCCGCGGCGACAAATCGCGCAGGGCAACGTACAACTTCTCCAGCGTGTTCAGCGCCATGTACGGGCAGATGTTGCAGTTGCAGTTGCCGTCTGCGCCCGGCGCGCCGATGAAGGTCTTCTCGGGGATCGCCTTTTCCATCTGGTGGATGATGTGCGGTTCGGTCGCCACGATCAGTGTGTCGCCGGGGAAGGTTTTGGCGAATTGCAGGATGCCGCTGGTGCTGCCCACATAATCGGCGTGGTCGACGATGTGCGGGGGGCATTCGGGGTGCGCCGCCACCGGGGCGCCGGGGTGCTGCGCCATCAGTTTGAGCAGTTCGGTTTCGCTGAACGCTTCGTGGACGATGCAGACCCCCGGCCAGAGCAGCATCTCGCGGTCGAACTTGCGCGACAGGTATCCGCCCAGATGCCGGTCGGGGCCGAAGATGATCGGCTGGTCCTTGGGGATTTGCGCCAGGATCGTTTCGGCGCTGGAAGAGGTGACGATGATGTCGCTCAGCGCCTTCACCTCGGTCGAGCAATTGATATAAGTCAGCGCGATGTGATCGGGATGGGCCGCCCGAAAGGCCTTGAACTTTTCGGGCGGGCAGGAATCTTCCAGACTGCACCCGGCGTCCAGGTCGGGCAGGACGACGATCTTCTGCGGACTGAGGATCTTGGCGGTATCGGCCATAAACTTGACCCCGCAGAACGCGATTACTTCGGCGTCGGTCGCGGCGGCTTTCTTGGACAGTTCCAGCGAATCGCCGACGAAATCGGCCAGGTCCTGAATTTCCGGGCGCTGATAGTAATGCGCCAGAATCACCGCGTTGCGGACTTTGCGCAGCCGGTCAATTTCGCTGCGGATGTCGATGCCGGAAAGGTTGGTCGGCTGGGCAGTCATCGGCGGGTCCTTTGGATGGTTGGCCCGAAATGGGCCGCCCAGCCGCCGCGATCAAGGCAAAAACGCCGCCAGCGGTCGCGCGGCTCCCGCCGTGCCCGCCACTACTGCCTCGGTCATGGCAATTCCAAACGGGGTGTAAGCGAGCGCTTGCGAGAGCAGATGCACCCCCAGCACTGACCCGGTCGCCCACAGCCACGCTGGATGGACCCGCCCGGTGCGGCGCTGGTCGCGGATCATCCCGGCCACGGGAAACGCCAGCGAGACCAGGATGCTGATGTTCCACGCCCACGGGATCAGCAGCGGCATGGGCAGCAACCGTCCGATCCCCGGGCCGGTCAGGATCGCCATCGCGGTCAGCATGTAACGGCTGTGCCAATCGGTCTGCTGGCGCCGCCGCAGCGCCGCCAGCACCAGCCCGGCAAAGCAGACCAGCAACAGCAGGTTGCCCCACAGGAATTCGTTTTGCGCAAAAAAGAACGGCCCACCGGTGCGGCGCAGCGCTGTGACCATGATCACCAGCCCCATGATCACCAGCACCGGCAGCAGGACTGCACTGATCCGGCCCAGCCGCCGGTGCTGCGCGATGGTCCCGGTCGCGGCCAAGCGCGTCTGGGCCACGAACAACGCCGTCCAGCTGAAAAATACGGCGGCGTGAAGGTGATAGGCAATCGGCACGGCAAAGGTGGAACGCCCTGCCGCCAGATTGACGGAAAAACCGGCGACGATTACGAGCGCCATACTGACAGCCATGATGAAGGCCATCCGCGCATCGCGGTGCGGCAGCTGGCTATGGTGCTGTGGCGTATCGAATGCGGTGGCCATATTCTTCCCCCTGAATCAAAGAACTGGCGACCCGCGTTGCTTATTGACGAAAGCTGACATGGGGCAGCGCGCGAGTCAATTCAGGGGCAGCGGCTCACCATCAAAACGGACAGTCACCCTGACCTTGTCATAGCCTGCAACTTGCAGCGGGATCGCCAGATTTTGCTGCACCGCCGCGCGTGCGGCACTGCGCGCCAGATCGAATAGCACCGGGTTAGCGGCCTGCTGCACCGCTTGCTGCTCGGCCAGCCGGGTGTTGTTGCGGGTCAGCTGGTCTTGCGCGGTCCGGGAAATCCAGACGCCTTCGCGCAGATATTGCGCGCGGGCTTCGTCCAGATTGGGGCGCGAGACGGTCAGCGGGGGGAGGGTGACGGTCAGCGTGCTGGCATCGGCATTCCACGCCAGCCGCGCGCGCGTCATCTGCGACAGATCGAGCGTGTAATCGACCCGCGCCGGGATCACCGCGATCTGGCGCGATTTGAGCAGGCCGAACGCGCGTTCATCCTCGCTCGACACCACCGGGGCGAGCTGCGCGCTGAACACCGTCAGCCGGTTTTGCCGTTCAAATGCGACCAGACTGGTGGCGAGCGGATCGCCCAGGCTTTGCGGGCCGAAGGTGCGCCACAGCAGCCAGCCGCCCAGCGCCACGTTGACCGCGATGAGCAGCAGGCCCAGGCTGCTGACCGGTTTGCGCGGGCGGAGCTTCAGCTGGTCAGGTGCCATTGCGTTTCCTCGGTGGCGACCTGGCCCCGGTTCTGCAAATCAAGCAGATGCGCCAGCACTGAACGTCCGGCCGCTCCGGTCAGGCGCGGATCGAGCCCCTTGTACATGACGCTTACCATGGCCGGGATCGAATGTGGACCAGCCTGAAGCAGCCGGACGATCTGCGCCTCGCGCTGGCGGCGGTGGCCCAGCATTCCGCGCACCAGCTGGCGCGGTTTGGTGATGGCTGGGCCGTGCGCGGGGTAGAGCACCCTATCATCGCGGTCGTACAGCTTTTGCAGACTGGCCATATAGGCCCGCATATCGCCATCCGGCGGCGAGACCACGCTGGTGGACCAGGCCATCACGTGGTCGCCGGTGAACAGTGCGCCGCTTTCCAGCACGCTGTAGCATAAGTGGTTGCTGGTGTGGCCCGGCGTGGCGACGGCTTCGATCGTCCAGTCCGGGCCGCTCAGCCGCTCGCCATCTGCCAGCACCCGGTCTGGCGTATAGCTATGGTCAAAGGCGCTGTCCGCGCGCGGGCCATCATCGCGGAGCACCAGCGGCGCGCAGCCGATGATCGGCGCGCCGGTCAGGGCTTTCGGCGGCGCGGCGGCGGGGGAATGGTCGCGGTGGGTATGGGTGCAGAGGATCGCGGTGATCCGGGCGCTGCCGACCGCCGCCATGATCGCTTCAACATGACCGCGGCCGTTGGTGTCCGCGCCTTTGAACGGCGAAGGTTCGGTCTCCGCGCCTGTGTCCGCCGGGCCGGGATCGATCACTGCCACTTCGGCTCCGGCCCCGACGATGTAGGTCTGGGTGCCGGTAAAGGTATAAGGCGAGGCATTGGGCGCCAGCACCCGGCGCACCAGCGGCTCGCACTGTTCGGACAGGCCGGTGGGCCAAGGTTTGGGTGGAGCGTCCATGGTTGCGTGATATGGCGCGTCGGGCAGGCTTCGCCAAGCAATGAATCAAACTTCAGGGTGACAGTGTCACCCTGTTGCAAACGTAATCATTATTTTTTTACAATGATTTATGTGTCATTAACTGGGTGACACATTGCCAGAAAAATCCAACTTGGCGCGCGCAGCTAGCCCCACAGCGATCTTCCTAGCAGGCCTTTGCGATGTAGGAAAACCGAGCCGTACGAGGCTCACACTGAGAGCGGCGTGCTTCGAACCTGAACCAGACCCGCTCATGCTGAGCTTGTCGTCCCGCAGGGGGCCGCAGGCCAAGCACCCGCCTGTTACGGCAGGATAGCGTTCGAACGATGGTCCTTCGACAGGCTCAGGATGAGCGGGACGTGAGTGAAGTGTTGCAGATTTTGTGAATCCCGCTCTAACCAACCAGCGCCTGGCCCAATTGTTCGCGCAGGCGGCTGACCGCGCCCGGCTCTGCTGATTGCTGGTCACGCCAGCCCTGATCCAACCGGAACAATCGCGCATGGAACCGTTCGGTCGCCAAAATCAGGCTGCGCACGGACGGTTCGATCAAGGGTAGTTGTGCCGGGTCAGGACCGGGAAAAGCAGTCAAGCGGCCATGGCGGCGCAGCTGGAATTCGCTCAGTTCGCCAGCGAAATAGGCGCGGTGATTAAGCAGCCAGGCCACCGCATGCATCATCCGGGTGGTGGTGCGCAAAGCCTCACAGCTCAGCGCAACCGTGGCCAGGTCTTCCGCCGCAGCCAAACTGGGCGCGCGACTGGTCAGATCGAACGCTGCGCGTACCTCGTCGGACAGGACCAATGCCTCGCAATAGAGCCCCTCGACGATGCGCGAACTGATGGTCGCTGTGTTTGTCATCGTTCGCTGCGTTAGGCAGACCGGCGGGCACTTGCCAATGGGGCGCAGCGGCTATTCCTGGCCCAAATCCGGACTGTCCCGCGCGGGGACGGTATTGGTCCGGAGGAACCCGCACCGCACATCCAGGCGCTGTCAGGCGATGATATCCGGGATCAAATAGTCCGCGATCATGGCGATCTGATCTTTCAGGCGCAACTTGCGCTTCTTCAAGCGGGCGATCTGCAACTGGTCGTTGCCGTCAGCGGTGGTCAGGGCATCGATCGCGGCATCAAGATCACGGTGTTCCACCCGAAGCACGTCCAGGCGTTTGCGCATCTCGTCTTCGGTCATGCCAGCTCCCTTGGACCCGCAGCCGAACGGCTCAACGCTTATCCACTTCGCAAGATAAGCTTAATGTGCTTCGATGACAATCGCGCTGACCGCTTGCAATTCGCCGAGTCGAACCGTTCGAGTAGGATCGGGCGAAGGCGCACAGGTCATCAACTGCCCAATGGGCAAGCGAAAGGACTATTCCAAATGGAAACAACGCACATCAGCGCTCTACAGCTCAAGCATGCCGGAATTGAGCGGCAGCTTCAGGTTGAACTAAACCGGCCGTTGCCTGATCCTGCGTTTGTCCAGACCCTCAAAAAGCGCAAGCTGCTGATCAAGCAGGAGCTGGTCGGCACCTGATCGGCTGACCGCCCGGCCAGATGGCTGAATTATTGCGGTACGTCTGTGTTCCAAACGGGGCCGTGATCGGATAGACCTAGCGGCATGACTGCTGCCAGCTCTGCCCGGACCATCCTGACCCGCCTGCACGATGTGATGGCCTCGCGCAGCAATGCGCAGGCCAAACTGAACACCGTGGTCGATGTGATCGGCGCAGGCCTCAACAGCGAGGTTTGCTCGGTCTATCTGCTGCGCGAGGGCATGCTCGAACTGTTCGCCACCAAAGGGCTGGCGCAAGAGGCGGTGCACGTAACCCGGATGGGGATCGGCGAAGGGCTGGTCGGGACGATTGCGGGCAATATCGAAACGCTCAACCTGGCCGAAGCGACCGCGCACCCGGATTTTTCCTATCGGCCGGAAACGGGTGAGGACAAGTTCCATTCCTTTGCCGGGGTGCCGATCGTGCGGCGGCAGCGCGCAGTCGGCGTGCTGTGCGTCCAGCACGTCGATCCGCGCCGCTATGTCGAGGAAGAGATCGAAGCGCTGCAAACCGTCGCGATGGTTCTGTCCGAGCTGATTTCTAATGCCGGGCTGATCGATGACGAGGACAGCGGCGGGCTTGGCGCTGCCGCGACCGGACCGGAACGCCTGCCGGGGCTGGCGCTGGTCAAGGGTCTGGCAAGTGGAACGGCTGTGCTGCATCAGCCCCGGATCACCATCGAACACGTGGTCGCCGAAGATACCGAGGCGGAACGCCAGCGGGTCTATCTGGCGTTTGACAAGATGCGCGAGCAGATTGACCGGATGGCCGCGCAAGCGGAGTTCGGGATGGGCGGTGAGCATGAGGAGGTGCTCGAAACCTACAAGATGTTTGCTTATGACGAAGGCTGGAGCCGCCGGATCAACGAAGCGATCGATTCCGGACTGACTGCTGAAGCCGCGATTGAGCGCGTTCAGCAGCGCACCCGGATGCGGATGCGGCAAATCGACGATCCGCTGCTGGCGGACCGGATGCATGACCTGGAAGATCTGGCCAACCGGCTGCTGCGGATCGTCTCGGGCCAGCTTGGCACCGCCGCTTCGCAAGGGCTGCGCGGGGATACGATCCTGATCGCCCGCAACCTGGGGCCCGCCGAACTGCTGGAATATGACAAGCGCCGCTTGAAAGGCGTGGTGCTGGAAGAAGGATCGCTGACCGCGCACGTGGTGATCGTGGCGCGGGCGATGGGGATTCCCGTGCTGGGCCGGGTGAAGTCGGTTCGCGGCAAGCTGCGTGATGGCGATCTGTTGCTGCTCGATGGCGATCAGGGCGCGGTCACAGTGCGGCCCAATCCGGCGATGATCGAGGCCTTCGACGCGCGGTTCGTGCGCACGCGCGAGCGACAAGCGGCTTATGCCAAATTGCGCGATGTCGAGCCGTTCACCCGCGACGGCACCCGGATCACCGTGCTGATGAACGCCGGGCTGCGCGATGACATGCCCGCCTTGTCGCTGTCCGGCGCCGACGGGGTCGGGCTGTTCCGCACCGAGTTCCAGTTTCTGGTCTCCGCCACCTTGCCCCAGCGCGAACGCCAGACCCGGCTGTATCGCGATGTGCTGGATGCGGCGGGGGACAAGCCAGTGGTGTTCCGCACGGTCGATATCGGCGGGGACAAGGTGCTGCCGTACCTGCGCCACAATGACGGCGAGCAGGAGGAAAACCCGGCGATGGGCTGGCGCGCGCTGCGCGTGGCGCTGGAACGCGAAGGGCTGATGAAGGTTCAGGCGCGCGCGCTGCTGGAGGCGGCGGCGGGGCGCACGCTCAATGTCATGTTCCCGATGGTCTCCGAACCGTGGGAGTTCGACGCGGCCAAGGCGATGTTCGAAAGTCAGCGGGTGTACCTGAAATCGCTCAAAAAGCCTTTGCCCGATGCGATCCGCTATGGTGCGATGCTGGAAGTGCCGGCGCTGGCCGAGCAGCTCGATCTGCTCGCGCCAAAGCTCAGCTTTTTGTCGATCGGCACCAATGACCTGACTCAGTTCCTGTTCGCGGCGGACCGCGGCAATCCGAAACTGGCCGAACGCTATGACTGGTTGAGCCCGGCGATCCTGCGCTTCCTGAAGCGGGTGGTGCTGGGTGTGGCGGGCCATCCGGTGGATATTACCGTCTGCGGCGAAATGGGCGGACGCCGCCTGGAAGCGCTGGCGCTGCTCGGCTTGGGGATCCGGCGGCTTTCAATCACGCCCGCCGCAGTCGGTCCGATCAAGGAACTGGTGCGCAAGGTTGATCTGGGCGAGATTTCCGCTGCGATGAATGCCTGGCTGGCCGTGCCGCCGCCGAATCTGCGCGAGGCTTTGCTGGCCTGGGCGGCGGAGCGTGAAATCGATTGTGACTAAACGGCAGCGTGGTGACGAATACGGCGACAGCACCTGTCACCGGCCTGTCATGTCCGCGAGGCAGTTTGACGCCATCCGCGCAGAACCATGCGGATAAGCGTTGACTTTGCGCGGCAACCCGCGATGGTCCAGTGCTCGGGATCGAGATAAACACAACCGCCGGGACTTGGATGACAGACGAAACAACATCGGAAGCCGAACTTCCGCTGGAGACTGCGGGCACGCGCATGCGCCGTGCGCGTGAAGCAAGCGGGCTGGAGCTGAAGCAGCTTGCCGACAGCACCAAGATTCCCGAACGCCATTTGAAAGCGATCGAAGCGGGCGAATATGCCACCTTGCCCGCGCGCACCTATGCTACCGGATTTGCGCGGTCCTATGCCCGCCAGCTGGGACTGGATGAAGAGTCGATCATCGCAGCGGTGCGCGCAGAGCTGGCCGCAGTAGAGCCCGAGCCGCAGCGGCGCACTGTGCAGACTTTTGAACCCGGCGATCCCAGTCGGTTGCCCAGCTCGGCGCTGGTCTGGGTTGCCGGATTGCTGGCGCTTGCCGCCACAATTGCCGCTGTGGTCCTGCTGCGCGGCGGCGACGCTGCGGACGCGCTGCCGTCCTTACTGCCCAGCGAAACCGCATCTGTCCCAGTCGCCACTGCGAGCGCTCTGGCCCCGGCGGTCACGGGTACGGTAGTGTTTACCGCATTGGCACCCGACGTTTGGGTCAAATTCTACGATGCGGGCGGAACCCAGCTGTTGCAAAAACAATTGGCCCAGGGCGAAAGCTATTCGGTTCCGCCGGCTCCGGCTGAAGTGCTAGTGTGGACGGCACGGCCCGAAGCACTGGCGATCACGATTGGCGGCACGTCGGTTCCCAAACTTTCGGACGTGCAGCGGACAATGAAAGACGTGCCGGTCACTGCGGCAGCCTTGTTGGCGCGCGGGACGGCTGGTGCCGCCGCTATGCCGACTGCCGCAGCCGCCTCGGCGGGCAATTCGGGGGGCGCGCCAGAGCGGCGCGAGCGGGTGCAGTCAGCGCGGCGGCCCGAAGCACGCGCACCAACCCGTGAAACTGCGCCCGCGCCGCCAATCGACGCGATCCCGCAACTGGTTCCGGCCCCAACAACAGCGCCGGTTCCGGCACCAGCAGCGACCTGACCGGCGCAGACAATTGCGGATAGGTGGTTCCCCGCGCTCGACAGGTGCGGGGCGTCAGGGTTACGGTTCACCGGCGGTTAGGCCGCCATGCGGCATTCTAGGCTGCCAACGAATGTGAAGAGGGTGATATGACCGCTTTGTTCAAGGTCAACCGGCCGGTGCTGCTGGCCCCAGTCTTTCTGGCCATTGCCATGGTAATCGGCGCGCAGGCCGTGCCGCTGGCCGCGCAGACCGTAACGCCGGATCCGGCGGCGGAGGCGCGGATGCGCAAGCTGGAAGCAGAGATGCGCGCGCTGCAACGGGTGGTGTTCCCCGGCACCGATGGCAAGTTCTTCCCGCCGCAGGTTCAGGCTGGAACCGGTGCGGCCACTCCAACGGGCACCCCGGCGACGAACCCGGTCGCCGATTTGCTGGTGCGGATGGAAGCGCTGGAAACCCAGCTGGCGCGATTGACTGCGCAGACCGAGGTAAACACCAACAAGCTGGCGCAGCTTGAGGCGCGCGTCGCGGCGCAAGGCGCGGCGGCGGCGGTTCCGGCAACTACGCCTGCGGCACTGCCAACCCCCGTCGTAACGCCCACCCCAAGCCCGCGCCCGCCCGCTGCCAGTGGTCCAACGGCGCAGCGGCTCGCCGCCGTCCGCGCGGTGCAGAAGCCGCAGACCGACGATGCGGGTGACGATGACTACAGCTATGGCTACCGCTTGTGGGAAGCGAAGTTTCAGCCTGAGGCGCAGCAGCAGTTGAAGCTGTTTCTGGACAAGTACCCGCGCCATGCCCGCGTCAGCTATGCCCGCAACTTGCTCGGGCGCTCGCTGCTCGATGACGCCAAGCCGCGCGATGCCGCGCAGTGGTTCTTGCAGAACTATCAGGACAAGAACGTCCGCGATCGCGCGCCCGACAGCCTGTTGTTCCTGGCCGAAGCGATGCGGCAATTGAAGGACACGCAGCGCGCCTGCGTGGCACTGTCGCAATTCGCCAACGAATTCCCACGCGAAGCCGGCGCGCGGTTGAAGGCGCAATATGACCAGACCCGCGCCGGGGTGAAGTGCAATTGAATTTGGCCTTTCACCAACACTGATTGACCGGTTCCGCGCCGATCTGGGTGCGATCTGGGGCGGACCGGGCCAATTGGCGCTGGCCGTGTCAGGCGGACCAGACAGCATGGCACTGCTCGCGCTAGCCAACGCTGCATTCCCTGACCAAGTCGAAGCCGCCACGGTCGATCACGGCCTGCGCGCCGCCGCCCGCGCCGAAGCAGACTTCGTCGCCGCCGCGTGCCAGCGGTTGAAGGTGCCGCATGCGATTCTCCCGGTAACGGTCGATCCGGGCAACCTGCAAGCCAAGGCGCGCCGGGCACGTTACGCCGCGCTGGCGGCATGGATGGGCGAACGCGATCTGGCCGCATTGGCAACCGCGCACCACGCCGATGATCAGGCCGAAACGCTGTTGCTGCGGCTCAACCGGGGTTCGGGCGTGGCGGGTCTGGCGGGCGTGCGCGCCAAGACCATGGTGCCCGGTGCTGCGCTGCCGCTGGTTCGCCCCCTGCTCGGCTGGCGCCGAGCCGAGCTGGTGGCGATTGCGGCGGACAGCGGGCTGGGCGCGGTCGCGGACCCGTCCAACACCGACCCCCGGTTTGACCGGGTACGAATGCGCGCAGCGCTG
>JANORN010000165.1:0-3533 GCA_031415355.1 Novosphingobium sp.
CCCTGCAGGGGAGGGGGCCCACGCAGTGGGGGAGGGGCACAGGCCGGTACTCCCGATGGTTCTGGTCAGCATCCTCTCAGCAAGGCCTGGAGTATCGGCGAGTGCCGCTCCACCACTTCGTGGTCCCCCTCTCCCATGGGAGAGGAATAAAAAAAGAGGCCGCCGCAGCGACCCCATTCTTTGAGTTTCAGTCTGACCGGATGGATCAGAACGCGAAGACCACCGTACCGCTGATCGTGCGCGGCGCGCCGATCTGGACGAAGCCCGGTGCGCCATAGGTGGACACGCCGGTGGTCGTGCTGGGGGTTCCCAGCGGTTGGTTCAGGTTACCGCTAAAGCCGCCGACATAGAACTGGTCAAACAGGTTGTAGACGTTGAACTGGACAAACGTCTTGTCGTTCAGGCCCAGGAATTCCAGGTTGACCCGGGCATCCAGATTGACCTGCCAATAGGCGGGAGCGGTCGCGCCAAAGATCTGCGTTGCCGGGCCAATAGCTGCCGGGGTCGTGCAGACCGGTGGAGTCGCCGCAGTGCAAACCTTGACCCCGTTAGCGATCGCCGAACCAGTGAAGGTCGCTTCGTTGGTGTCATAGATGAAGCGCTCACCCGTGCGCTTGGCCGTGATTCCCAGGTCAAGCGGGCCAAAGCTTCCGCGCAAGGTTCCGCCGAAGGTGTACTTGGGAGCTCCGGCTTCGCGCTTGCCAGCGGTCAGCGCCAGAATCTGCGATCCGTCACGGTTCTCACCGATCACGAGGTTGTCCTTGATCTCGGACTTCAGCAGCGATCCGAACAGGTACAGGCTGATGTTGTCGACCGGCGTGATCGCCAGCGAACCATCAATCCCGTACTTCTTCACATCGCCGAGGTTGCGATAGACCGAACGATCCAGCTCTGGGTCGTAGGCCGAGGCCAAACGATTCTGGAACTGGTTGTAGAACACCGACACCTGCGCCTGAACAACGTTCGAACGATAGCGCACACCCAGATCATAGTTGTTGGTGGTTTCAGGCGAAGGCTTGGCGCGTGCTGTGCCTACCGGGAAAAAGAACGCGTTGTAGAGATTGTCCGTTCCCGGAACCGAGAGCCCTTGCGAGAAGTTGCCGAACACGCTGGCATTGTCGGCCACGTCAAACACGAAGCCCACGTTTGGCAGGACCTTGCTGTAGTTCAGCACACGGTTCTGCGGAGCTGCCCAGCCAGTGATTGTCAGTGCGCCGGTGGTGGCATTGGTGGTCGCCACATAGGGGTTGAGCGTGGTGGCCGCAGTAATACCTGCGGTGTTGCCGCCAAAGCATTCCAAAAACCCGTTGGCTGAACTGGTGAAGCAATTGTTGGTCAAGTCACGCTTGAAGAACGGTGCGCGGACCCCAGCGGTCACTTCCAGCCGCCCGTCCATGAACTCACCGCGATATTCGCCCGAAACCTGATGCAGCGTGGCAAACGACAGCCGGTCACGCTTTTGCAGGATGAACCCGCCTACGTCGGCGAGGCCGGCATTGGACGGGAACACGTCATTCGGTTCGCCATCGGGGCCGACCGTACCGACTTCGCCAGTCTGACGGTGACGCGCACGGTCATAGGTGTAATTCAAACGGAAGGTGTGATCTTCACCCATTTCCCAGCGCAAACCGGCGATTACGCCGTAGCGGTTGGTCCGGGTCTGGCTGGGGGCCAGCACGGTTACAGTATCCAGTAGATCGCCGTCACCATTGAGATCGCGCCCAAAGAACGGCGAGCCGCCGAAATAGCCAGCAAAGTTGGTGGTGCCAGCACCCGGATCGATATCGCGCAGGCCTTCGCGGCCGGCCACAGTGCCGCCGCCATTGGCACTCACATATTGGAAGCTGGGATCGATCGTCAGCGTCAGGCTGTCCGACAGGCTGAAGCGCGAACTGATCCGGACGTTGCCGGTATCTGACGGGTTATAACGCCGGTCAAATTCAGTGCCGCAGGTGTTTGCCGCATCGGCCAGCCCGGCGCGGGCAACGCTGTTGGTCTGGCACGGGAAGTTGATCAGGTACTGACGCTCGGTGTTGTTCGCCGGGTAGCGGTTGCCCGTACCCGAACCAACCACACGGCCCACATCATTGCGCAGCGGCAGCGAGCCGAAGAAGTTGTTGCGGTTCTGGTTGTAATGCCCGGCGACCGAAATAAAATCGTCACCCGCCAGCGGGATGTACAGCTTGCCGTTGTACTGCTGCTTGTCGACCTTGCCGTAGTTGTTGAACGGGTTGTCGTTCATCGCGGTGCTGGCCGAAAACCAGGCGCGGATGCCGCCTTCGGTGATGTCGCCGGTTTCGATCTTGGCGAACATCCGGAAGAAGTTGAACTCACCAGCCGAGCCCGAGAGCATCGCGCCGAAATCACGGTCGGGCTTTTTGGTCCGCAGATTGACCGTGCCGCCAGCCGCCGAAGCGGTTGGGCTGTCAACATCGGTGGTGCCCAGGTTGACGTTGACCTGTTCGATCAGTTCGGGATCGATTTGCTGGTTGGAGTAGATCGCATAGTTGCCCGAATCGTTCAGCGGTACGCCGTCAAAGGTCAGGCTGACGCGGTCGGACGAGAACCCGCGGATGTTGAGCGTGCCGCCCGATGAACCGTAGGCGTCGTTGTTCTGAAAGCTGACGCCCGGAACCTGGTTGATCGTATCCAAAATGGTCTGGCCGGGGTTCTGGCGTTCGATGTTTTCCTGCGTCAGGACCGCCTTGGCCTTGGCCGTATCCGGCGCGGAAATGCCCGCCACCGCCTGGGTCGAGGTGCGCGTGCCGGTGACGACGATTTCCTTGTCGAAATCCTGCGTGCCGGTCGACTGCGCGAAAGCGGGGGTGGCGAGAACCGCAAAGCCGATCGCAATCGAGCTGGCGGTGGTGGCGGAAAACGTCTTGGAACGCATGGTCTGAAGCCCCTGCTGTGAAGGTTACGAGCAACCGGAAAGTGTGGCTGCGCGAATCGCAACCACGGTAATCTTGGCGACGCTCATACAAGCGTGACGCGCCTCTCTAAACAGGCGAATGCGACAAGTTGGTGACAACCCCGGCACCCAGCGGCGGACGCTGCGCGGCCATGCAACAACCTGTCGCTGGAATGCCAAAACCTGTAATATAACAACAGCCGCGCTTTATGTTTGCGCAGCGCGAGTGGCTTCTGCATAGACTGCGGCTGATCGATTTTTGCTGCACTGCGGTATTTGTGCAACGCATGGCACGGCGTGCAGCAAGCCACGGGCAAAGGACGCAGTTTGGCAGCGGGCCATCATAACCATTCCGGTCATGCGCATGGACAGAGTCATGCCCGCGGCCATCACCACGGCCATCACCACGCGCCGTCCAGCCATGGCCGGGCGTTTGCGCTGGCGATCATGCTCAATCTGGGCTTCGTCGCCGCCGAGGTGACCGCCGGACTGTGGAGCGGATCGGTCGCGCTGCTCGCCGATGCCGGTCACAATCTGGGCGATGTGCTGACTTTAGTCTTGGCCTGGGGGGCAAGCGTGCTGGCCGCGCGCCCGGCTTCCAACGGCTATACCTGGGGCTACA
>JANORN010000166.1:0-4892 GCA_031415355.1 Novosphingobium sp.
TCGGCGCAGTTTGAACACTCGATCGGGATTACCGAGACTGGGTGCGAGATATTTACCGCCAGCCGGACCGGGCTGGATAAGCCGCCGTATTGAGTCGCCCTTCCTCCCCGGACGGGGAGGGTGACCAGCGTAGCTGGTGGAGGGGCACAAGCCGGTACTCCTAACCTAGCCGCGCGAGCAACGCCAAGCCAGCTCGCGCCGCACAGTGTTTGCCTGCGCGCCCCGGAGTACGCGCCTGTGCCACTCCACCCCGCCGCTGCGCGGCGCGGTCCCCCTCTCCCACGGGAGAATATTAACCCCGCGCGCCTTTGATCGCCGCCCCCGCTGCGAATGGCGCGATGGCGAGCAACACCAGGCTGCACGCGCCGGTCAGCGCCAGTCCGGCCTCGCCACCGGTGGACAGGCTCCCCGCGCCGAAAATCAGCAGCGGCACCGCCAACGGGATTACCAGCAGGCCCGATAAAGCCGCGCCGCCGCGCAGACCGGCGGTCAGCGCGGCGACAGTGACGCCGAGCGCTGCCAGCCCCGGCGTGCCGAGCAGCAGGCCCAGTTCCACCGTGCGCAAAGTCGCGCCGTCGATCCCGACCAAGGCTGCGGCAGGCAGCGCAGCGAGCATCAGCGGCGGGCCGAAGCTGAGCCAATGCGCCAGTACCCGCACCGCGATGATCCATTCCTCGCTGATCCCGCGCAGCGCCCACTGATCAAAGAAGCCCAGCTCCAGATCGGGCTCGATCAAACGGTCCAGCGGCAGGATCGCAGCGAGCAGCGCGGCGACCCAGATCACCCCGCCGCCGGTCCGCGCCAGCAGCGGCGCATCCGGCCCGACTGCAAAGGGAAACAGCATGGCGACCGCGATGAAGAACAGCAGCGGCTGGACTACCGAGCCGCGCGTTTGATGACCGTGGCCGCCGCCCAGCAGCAGCGCCAGATCGCGGCGGAGCAGGGTGAGGAGGAGTTTCAAAACGGGTAGGTGCTCACATCGATCACCTGTGTGTCAGGCAAGTTGATCGGCTGGTGCGAGGCTACCACCGCTACGCCGCCATTCGCGCGATGTTCGGCGATCAATTGTTCGACCACTGCCACACCTTGCGCGTCGAGACCGTTGAGTGGCTCGTCGAGCAGCCAGTTGTCCGCCCCTTGGCCAAGCAACCGCCCGAACGCCGCGCGTTTGCGTTGCCCGGTTGAAAGATAACGGACCGGCACGTCGAGCAGATTTCCCAATCCAAGGCGTTCGAGCGGGATGTCGCGCTGGCCGTCGAGCCGCTTCCAGAACAACAGCGCCTTGCCAAGCGGCAGGTGTTCGTCGAGTGCCAATTTGCCATCGAGCATCGCTACGCTGCCAACCCAATGAATTTTACTGGTCCCGTCTTTTGGAAGGCCGGGGATGTGATGCGGAGAGATTGGCAATAGTCCCGCAAGCATCCGGATCATCGAGGTTTTGCCGATGCCATTGGCCCCAGTCAGGTGCAGTGCGCCTCCGCGGTCAACCCACAAGTCAATTCCACGGAAAAGTTCGCGGTCGCCCCGGCGGCAGAACAATTCCCATGCGGTGAGACCAGACGCTTGCATGGGCCAGAGCGATAGGGGAAAGCGGGTGCACTGCCAAGGAGCTCACCATGTCCATCGCCCGCCTGTCCGATGCCGAAGTCTCCGCACTGCTGGCTGCCCAGCCCGACTGGACGCTGCGCGCCGACGGCAAGGCGCTGACCCGTACGTTCAAATTCGCAGACTTCAACGCTGCATTCGGCTTCATGACCCGCGTCGCGCTCTATGCCGACAAGGCCGATCACCACCCCGAATGGTCCAACGTCTACAACCGCGTAGAGATCACCCTGACCACGCATGACGCCGACGGCCTGTCCGCGCGCGATGCGGAGATGGTTGCGGCGATTGCGGGGATGTTGGGTTAATCCCCCAGCGGGCGGAAGCTGGTGCGCATCCGCTTGCGCAGCCGCCCCGGCAGCCACCGCGCGGCGAAGGCCACGCTGGTGGCGGTCTTGCCGACCAGGTTGTGCAGCTTGTTGCCGTGGACCGCGTTCCAGGCGGCTTCGGCAACGTCGACAACTGCGGTGATCTCCAGCCCCGATTCCTGCACCCGGTCCCGGATCGGCTGGTTCGTGGCCATGTTGGGGTTGATGTCGAGCAAGGGCGTATCGATGAACCCCGGCATCAGGTCCGCCACCCTGATCCCGTCGGCAAACCATTCGCCGTCGAGTGATTCGGTCAGCGCGCGCACCCCGAACTTGGTGGCGGCATAAACCGACGCGCCGGGCGAGCCATAAATCCCGGCGGCGCTGGCGGTGTTCAGCAGGCACGATCCCGGCGCGCTGGCCTTCAGCCATTTGTGCGCGGCCTGCGCGCCGTAAATCACGCCTTTCAGGTTGATATCGAGCGTGCGGTCAATCTCGGCAGTGCTGAGGTCGATCAGCTGGCCCCCGATCGGAATCCCGGCGTTGTTGAACACCACCTCGATCCGCCCGCCGCCCGCCGCAGCGCAGGCGGCCAGCGCATCATCCCATGCCGCGCGATCCCGCACGTCGAGCCGGTGGACCGAATTGGCCCCGGCGGGGAGCAGCGCGGCGGTTTCGCGCATTCCGCTGTCGTTGATATCGGCGAGCCCCACGAACCAGCCCGCTGCCCCGAACCTGACCGCCACCGCCCGGCCAATCCCGCTCGCCCCGCCGGTGATGAAAATCGTCTTGCGCGCTGACATGGTGCCCCTCCCGAATCCTTGTTGGCCAAGCTTACAACGATGTCAGCAATTTGAGCAACTTTTGCGGTCGGTGCGATTTCCGCTGTCCTACAGGCGGGCGATTTGCCATCGTCGCGCGCTGTTCTTTCACATTGTCGAACCCGATCAGTTTTATGCGTCAACATGTGCATCGGCCCACATGTTCAATACCCCGATTTCGGTGTGAACTTGGGCAGATTTCCGCCGTTCTTGAGGTTGGGGAGTTCTCTCAATTAAGTAAGGGATTCGTTCACCCAAAATCGTCATTGCGAGCGCAGCGAAGCAATTCAGAGCCGCGTAAACCGCCCTGGATTGCTTCGCTGCGCTCGCAATGATTCTAGTACATTTAAATCTCAATGTTCGTTGCGTTAGGGATAATCTGTCGTATTATTACAATATGACTGACGACTCCAACACTGGCCAGGCTTCCATCCCAAAAGGCTCCATCGAAACCGACAACTCTAAGATCAACGAAATGTCGGGTCTGTTAGAATTGTCCAGCTTGCTTCCGGCAGGGTCAGAACCTTATTTGTTGGCAAAGAAGTTGGCTGGATTGCCGACGTTGCCAGATCGTTTCAACAAGGCCTTCCTTGAGCATGGTTGGGTGCTTGTCGAGTTTGCCTGCGGATATGAGCCAGCAGAACAGGCTTTGGCGATGCACGCAGAAGGCAAGGGACAACCAGAGATTGACGAGTTTCTAGCCGCTAAACTTTTGAACGTTGATCGAATTAAATGGCAAGCGATCAAGCTGTTGGGTGGCGGCATGGCGGAGCCGATCAACCCCGTCCGTGCTCAATTCACAGAGCGAGTTTTTCAGGCGTATGAAGATGAGGATTACCTTATCGTCGTTCCACTGGTTTTGATGTTGATTGACGGCTTCAGCGTATCGGCAACGGGCACGAAGAGCATTTTTTCTGATCTGGCCAATCGAGACGACCTGTTTCAGTCGTTTGAAAGCGTCGCTGGTCACCCCTCGGCACTCAAGGCACTTTTGCCATATCTTGCAAAAGGGCAAAAAGGCTATTCTGAAACGCCTTTGACAATACCGCAAAGGAACGGAATTTTGCATGGCACGAGGCTAAATTATGCCAATAAGGTTGTTGCGGCAAAGGTGCTTTGCCTGCTTGCTGCTGTCGTCGAGTGGGGGCGTGATGTCGCACCTGAGCCAAATAGCGACGTAAATAGGCAAGTGTGGAATGGAAGATTCTTGAAAGCCAATTTGGCGAGGCTCAAGGCCGACTCGCCCGATAAGGCATTGGAACTCATCAATTCAGCATTGGCGAAACGCAAATATACAGATGTGGTTGCTCTTATAGACTACCATCCAACTACCACTCTACTCTCCGAAGTGATCAAAGAATGGCGTGAGCTCGACGGGGTTAAGATAACAATTGAGTGCCATTCGGAATGGACAGTTTTTGGCACAAGCACTGACAGCGAACAAAGGGCGCGGTGTGAGGTTCGACTGCATGTGACGTCGGAAGAAGGGATTGAGACCAGCTCTGAACGCACGCTGTTTGCAACGCGCACTTCCGAGCTCGCGAAAGCTGGTTTGCCGTCAGTCTGGCAAATCGGCCTAGGCATTTTGGGCGGGATAAGAAACCAACTTGAAACATCAAATAGCTGATGACGAATAATGCTCTTGTTGGTCGAAAGCCCGCCTGTCCGCTTCCCCCAACAAGCCAGACATTGCGGCGGGTGTGCGAACGACCGCGATTGCGGACATAGGCGGCCTCCTGCCTACAACGCCGGATTGTTATAACAATGCCAGGTGAAAATCGCCGTCGCCCCGCGATAGGGCCGCCACTTTTCCGCCATTTCGCGGGTGGCTTTTTCGCTGGGGCGTTCGGGCAGGCCGAGCAGCTTGTGCAAGCCGGCCTGTACCGCCAGATCGCCGGCTGGCCAGATATCGCCGCGGCCTTCGGCGAACAGCAGATAGATTTCGGCGGACCAGCGCCCGATGCCTTTGATTTGAGTGAGGCGGGTGATGGCCTCTTCGTCATCCGCCGGCATCGAACCAAAATCGAGCTCGCCGCTCAGCACCAGCTCGCACAAAGACCGCATATAGCCCTGCTTTTGCCGCGAGAGCCCGCAGGCGCGCAACTGGTCAAAGTCTGACGCGAGCACTTTTTCGGGCGGCAGGTCCGGCCCAAGGTGTGCT
>JANORN010000167.1:0-1650 GCA_031415355.1 Novosphingobium sp.
TTGACCTGGAATGCGCCATTACGCGTGTAGGTCACGGCAGCGCGGGGCGGGTCGCCGCGCACGACGAAAAAGCCCTCGCCCGCAATGGCCAGGTCGAGCGTCTTATCCGATGCCTCCAACGTGCCTTGCGTAAATTGCTGAACCACCGCGTTCAGCCGCGTGCCTTGGCCCGCGATCATCTTGGTTGTCTGGGTTGGCGCGCTGGCAAACAGGTCGCCAAACTGCGCACGGCTTTTTTTAAAGCCCGTGCTGCCAACATTGGCGAGATTGTTCGATATAACCGAAAGGTCGGTTTGCGCGCCTTTGAGGCCGGATAATGAGGTGTAAAATGACATATTTGTTCTCCTGAAGTTACTTGTGGCTGGCCCAAGTTCCGTTCGCCTCGAGCGAAGACGAGAGGCCGATAAGGCGCGCACGACGGATGGGTGTCTCGTCTGCGCTCGACACGAACGGGGAGGGCGGGCAGATCACGCCAGTGGTCCGTCATTGGGGGTGGAGGCAGCTTTGATTTCGGCCAGCAACGCGGTCTGTGCCGAAATCTGTTCGGCGATGCTGCGCAATGAAACATTCATTTCGGAAATTCCGGCAACGCTGGAAAACTGCGCCATTTGCGCGACCATCGCCTGGTTATCGACAGGGTCGAGCGGGTCTTGCTGTTTCAGCTGCGTGGTCATCAGCCGCAGAAAATCGGTCTGACCAAGCTGCTTTTGTGCCATGTCTTTCGACAATACGGGCAGATTGTGGCTGTTGACGGCGGATAGGCTAGTCATGTTATTGTCCTAATCTCAAGGTTTCGCTGATCAGGCCTTTGGCGGTCGCCAGCACCTGCACGTTGTTCTGATATTGCCGCGATGTTTCGAGCATCTCGACCATCTCCGCCGCGCTATCGACGGCGGCTTCCCAGACATTGCCGTCGGTGTCGGCCAGCGGATGGCTTGGGTCGCGGCGTTTGACCGGCGCGGCGGTACTGGTGTCGATCCGGTCGACCTGAACCGTCGCTTGGCCAGCCTCGCCCATCACGGTGCGGAACACCGGCTTCATGGCGCGAAAGGCGGTTCCTTCGCTGCCCGATACGGTTCCGGCATTGGCAAGGTTCGATGCGGTGGTGTTCAGTCGCACCAGTTGCGCGGACATCGCGCGGCCGCTGATGTCAAAAATCGAGAGCGTACCGGCCATCATCATTCTCCCTTCAGCGCGCGGGTCAGTGTCCCGATGCGGCCTTGCAGGAAAGACAGGCTGGAGCGGTAGGCGAGGGCGTTTTCGGCAAAGGCTGTCTGCTCGGTCGCAAGCTCGACGGTGTTACCATCAAGCGATGCCTGCACCGGCACGCGGTAACGAATGGCGGCATCGGACGGTCCGCCGCCCTCGGCTAGCTTAAGCGCAGACGTAAAATCAATATCGCGTGCCTTGTATCCCGGCGTCGCCGCATTGGCGATGTTCGAGGCGAGCATGGACATCCGCTGCTCGCGCAGCTTCAGCGCGGCGGCATGGATGCCAAATAGATTGTCCAGTGACGGCATGGCCGTTCCTTTCCGTTGCATGGACGCCCGAAGGCGCGACGGAAGGATATCAGCAACGGCTGTGCCAGTTTTTATATTGCTGTGTTATTACAGCGGTTTGACGATAGTTTGGGCTGTGTCAAAATATCGT
>JANORN010000168.1:0-8400 GCA_031415355.1 Novosphingobium sp.
GGGGTTGGCACCGGTATTTTTGCGGGATTTGTAACCGTTTAGGCGATTGGCTGTATTGTAACCTTTTACGCTCGCCGCCTGAACCCCAACCCCGTTGGTGTGGAGCTAAGTCGAGACAGGGCGCGGGGTGTCTCGACTTCGCTCGACACGAACGGGGTTGGGCTTCAGGCGGCGAGCGTAAAGGGTTCCAGTCCTGCCAGTCGCGTAATCGGTTCCAATGCCGGCAACTGTCGCGGTGCCAGCCCCTCCGCTGCCCGCGCAATCGCCGCGATATGCGCCGGGGTTGAGCCGCAGCACCCGCCCAATACGTTGACCTGCCCGGCCTCGGCCCATTCGCGGACCAGCGCGGCGGTGGTCTCGGGCAGCTCGTCGTAAGCGCCCAGTTCGTTCGGCAGCCCAGCGTTGGGATAGACCATGATCGGGCAATCGGCGATCTGGCTGAGCACGCGGACATGCGGGCGCAATTGGGTCGCACCGAACGAGCAGTTGAGCCCGACGGTCAGCGGTCTGGCGTGGCGCACTGCGTACCAGAACGCTTCGACCGTGTGGCCCGAAAGGTTGCGGCCCGAGAGGTCGGTCAGCGTCATCGACAGCATCAGCGGCACTTCGCGCGCCAATTCCCCCTCGAGCTGTTTGATCGCCATGATCGCGGCCTTGGCGTTGAGCGTGTCGAACACTGTTTCGACCAGGATGAAATCGGAGCCGCCTTCAATCAGCGCGGCGGCCTGTTCCTTGTAGACCTCGACGAGGAAATCCCAGTCGATCTCGCGGAAACCCGGGTCGTTGACGTCGGGCGAGAGTGAAAGCGTCTTGTTGGTCGGGCCGATTGCGCCCGCCACAAACCGGGGTCGGCCGTCCTTGGCCTGAAACTCATCGGCGATCCCGCGCGCAAGTTTCGCAGATTCGACGTTGATCTCACGCACCAAGTGCTCGGCCCCATAGTCGGCCTGGCTGATCCGGTTGGCCGAAAAGGTGTTGGTTTCGGCAATGTCTGCCCCGGCCTCGAAATAGGCGCGATGGATCGATGCGGGAACCTCGGGCTTGGTCAGCGCGAGGATATCGTTGTTGCCCTTGGCGTCCTTGGCCAGGCCGAGTGTCCCGGCATAGTCCGCCTCACTCAGCTTCCAGTTCTGGATCTCGGTCCCGAACGCCCCGTCGGTGATCAAGATGCGCTGGGCGGCGGCGGCGAGGAATTGTTCGCGTTTGGTCATGGGTTGGCCTCCGGGCGCACCCCGAGCAAGTGGCAGATCGCATAGCTCAGCTCGGCGCGGTTGAGGGTGTAGAAATGGAAATCGCGCACCCCGCCCGCGTACAGCCTGCGGCAGAATTCGGCGGCGATGGTTGCGGCGACCAGTTGGCGAGCAGCAGGATGATCGTCGAGCCCCGCGAACAAATGCCCCATCCAGTCGGGCACCGCAGTACCGGTCATCGCGCTGATCCGCTGGATCGCGGCAAAGTTAGTGACTGGCATGATCCCGGGGACGATTTCCGCGCTTATGCCTGCTGCCGCGGCCTGATCGCGAAAGCGGAAGAACGTGTCGGGCTCGAAAAAGAACTGGGTGATCCCGCGCGTGGCTCCGGCGTCCAGCTTGCGCTTGAAGTTGTCGAGGTCTGACTGCGGGCTGGCGGCATCGGGGTGCACTTCGGGATAGGCGCTGACTGACACTTCGAACGGGTGCTGACGGCGCAGCCCTTCGACCAGTTCGGCGGCCCCGGAGTAGCCCTCCGGGTGCGGGGTGAACTTGCCATCGGTTCCCGGCGGATCGCCGCGCAGTGCAACGATGTGGCGCACTCCCGCGTTCCAGTAAGCCTCGGCGATCTCGGCAATCTCGGCCTTGGTGGCATCAACGCAGGTCAGGTGCGCGGCGGCGGGGATGCTGGTCTCGCGCGCAATCCGGCCAACGGTGTTGTGCGTGCGTTCGCGGGTCGAGCCGCCCGCGCCGTACGTCACCGACACAAAGCGCGGGGCCAGCGGGGCCAAGGTCTGCATCGCATCCCACAGTGCGATTTCCATCTTCTCGGTCTTGGGCGGAAAGAATTCGAAGCTGATGCCGATATCGCCCGGCAGCCCTTCAAACAGCGGCGATGCGCGGGCACGGAAGGATTCGCTGGTCGGACTCATCGGGCAGGGGCCTTGGCTGGAGTGGGCTGGCTGACGGTCGCGCGCAGTGCGGTCCAGATTTTTACCGTCAGGCTTGATCCGGGCAAGGCAATCGGCGGGGCGGCCGCAAACCCGGCTTCGCTGAGCAGCGTCAGCATCTGTTCGTCGGAAAAACCCAGCCGGGCATGGGCATGCTGGCTGCGCAGTTCTTCGCGGTCATGCGCGGCGAAATCGATGATTGCCACTTGCCCGCCGGGCCGGGTGACGCGTGCGGCCTCGGCCAAAACCGCGCCAGGGTTTTGGGCATAGTGCAGCACTTGATGGAACAACACAGTATCGAACGCGGCCTGGGCGAACGGCAAGTCCGTAAAATCCCCTTGCACCAGATCGAGCGCGGCGGCGGGGAAATCCTGCAACCGCGCGCGCGCCAGCCGCAACATTTCCGGGCTTTTGTCGAGCGCGGTAACATGCGCGCTGTGCGGGGCGAGCAGCTGCGCCATGCGGCCAGTGCCGGTGCCGATATCAAGCAAGCGGCCCAGCCCGGCGCTGCCGAGCGCCTTGGCCAGCGCCGCCTCTACCGGCTCATCGGGGCTGTGCAGGTTGCGCAGGGTATCCCAATCGGCGGCGTGGCGCGCAAAGTAACTTGCGGCGGCGCGCTCGCGCGTTTCGCGGATCGCGGCAAGGTGGCGGCGATCTTCCAGAACTCGGGCAGAAAACGCGGCATCGTCGCGCTCGCCAAGTTCCAGCAGTTGCGCGGTCACTGCGCCCAGCGGCGGCGCCCGCCCGGCGCCGATCGCGCTGCGCAAGAATACCCATGAACCCTCTTTGCGCCGTTCCGTCAGCCCGGCATCGCACAGGATCCGGACATGCCGCGACACGCGCGGCTGGCTTTGGCCCAGTACCTGCGCGAGTTCGCCCACCGCCAGCTCCATGGCGCTCAGCAGCCGCATGATCCGCAGCCGCGTGGGGTCTGCCAGGGCACGCAAGGTCGCTTCAATCCGCATCGTCATTGCCCCTTTCCCAGGCACATATAAAGAATTCTTTATATGTGTTCAAGCGTGTTGACTGGATTTGCTTCCAACTGTCCGCTCGGGTATTGTGGTCGCTTGGCCACGGTGATGCGACCCCGTGGCACGAAGCAGAAAGGTTTCCCATGAAGAAGTTGGTTTTTGCCGCTCTGGTCTCCGCCGCTGCTCTGACCCTGACGGCCTGCGGCAGTTCGGACAGCGCGTCGGAAGAAGCGCAGGCGGACAATGTTGAAATGCCGGCCGAAGAGACCATGACCAATGTCGATGCCTCGGCCGCGCCGGCGTCTGATCCCGCCGCGCTGCCGGGCGCTGATGCGTTGGCCAGCCCGGCCGCCGATGCCTCCGCCGCTCCCGATGCTGCGGCAAAGGCCGCCGAAGACGCAACGATTGCCGCCGAAAAGAAAATGTAAGCTGGCCGCTTGCACTTCTCAGACACGGGCGATCAGCAAAGACTGGTCGCCCGTTTTGATTCTGCGGTTGTTCCCGTTATAGTGGGGTCATGCGCGCACTTGTTCTGCTCAGCCTCGTCATAGCTCTGGCCGCTTGCGGCAAGCCGGACAATGCCCCGGGCCCCGGCGGAGTAACCGTTGGCGAAGCCAGGGCTCTGGATGAAGCCGCCGAAATGATCGAGGCCCAGCGCCTGCCGCCCGCAGCGACTATGGCACCGGCGGTGCAGCCCGTCCCGGTAGCGCAACCAAACCCGCCGCCGCCCCAGCGCTGATCAGTCGAGCTGCACTTTCCCGCGCGCCGCCTTGATCACCCCGCGCTTTTTCTTGCCGTCGAGCCGCTGGACCTTGCCGACTCGGTTCAGGCGCGATTTGGCCCGCTTTTCCGGCAGGTCATATGCACTGCGGAGCAAGGCCTCCAGCCGGACCCGGGCATCGCTGCGGTTTGCCTCCTGCGTGCGAAAGCGCTGGGCGGAGAGCAACAGCTCGCCCTTGCCGGTCATGCGGCTGCCCGCCAGCAGCTTCAGCCGCGCAAACACCGGCTCGGGCAGGCGCAGCGCATAGACGTCGAGCCGCAATTGCACCGCAGTGGCGACCTTGTTGACATTCTGCCCACCGGGACCGGAGGCAGCAATGAACGCCTCACTAACGAGCGTCAGCGCCCGGACGACGGTTTCATCCGCTGCAGCTGTCATCGGCAAGTTCCGGCCCGACTTCAGCTTCCGGTGCGGTGCCAAAGCCCAAAGTAACAAAGTCAGCGGGTAGCGGGGCCTGCGCTGCAATTGCGGGCTTTTCGCCGCGCTGCACGGTCAGCGCCGCAGCATGCAGCATGGTGCGCGGCGCGCCGTGTCCGGTGCCATAGATCGGATCGCCCAGCAATGCATGGCCCAGCCCCGCCAGCGCATGAATTCGGATCTGATGCGTCCGCCCGGTTTCGGGGCGGAACTCAACCAGGGTATTGCCCTCATGCTCGGCTACTTTGCGCCAGTGCGTCACTGAGGGCTTGCCTTTTTTCGCCGGAATCATCCGCCAACCGGCCTCGGCGCTGCTGATCTTGCTGAGCGACAATTCGATCATGCCGTCATCCTGCGGCAGCAGCCCGGCGACGATCCCCAGATACAGTTTCTCCACCTGCCGCGCTTCAAACGCGGCGGCGAAGCGCTTGTGCGCCTTGGGATTGCGCGCCAGCAGCAGGCAGCCTGAGGTGTCCTGATCAAGCCGGTGGACCGGCAACGGGCGGCGCTGAAAGCCCAGCCGCAGGTCATCGAGGAAATCCTCCAGACACCGCCCTCCGGCACGCGGGCGATCCAGCGGCAGCCCAGCGGGCTTATTGATCACCAGCGCTTCGCCGTCTTCGAACAGGATCGGGAACGGAATCATCAGGATAAGGCCTTGGCTATGCGCCGCAGCGCTTCAGAGAGGGTGGCTTCGTCCGCCGCAAAGCTGATCCGGAAACCGTCAGCCCCGCCAAACGCCGAGGCGGCAACCACTGCAACGCCGTGATCGAGCAGGTGCATACACATGGCGGCGTCATCTGCGAAGCCTCGCATCAGCGGCGCGGCATCGACCATGCAATAAAACGCCCCGTCAGGCACCGGGGTAGAGAGCCCGTCAATGGCATTGATCGCAGCCACGCAGAGATCGCGGCGCGCGCGGAAACGCTCGCACCAATCACGCAGAAAATCCTGCGGCCCTTCCAGCGCGGCCACTGCCGCCGCCTGGCTGATCGAGGCCGGGTTGCCCGAATTGTGCGATTGCAACCGCGCCATCGCGCTGATCAGCCAGTCCGGCCCCGCCGCCAGTCCGATCCGGAATCCGGTCATCGCGTGGCTTTTTGAAACCCCGGAGATGGTCAGCACGCGCTCCGCCAGGTCCGGGCACAGGTTGGCCAGCGTAGCGTGCGCGCCGGGGGTATAGCGCAGCGGGGCATAGATATCGTCCGACAGGATCAGCACTTGGCGGTGCCGCGCCAGCACCGCGCCCAGCGCGCGCAGCTCCTCCGCCGGATAGGTGCTGCCGGTGGGATTCCCGGGGCTGTTGAGCAGCAGCCAGCGGGTTCTGGGCGTGATCGCGGCGTCGAGCTGTTCCGGCGTGATGCGAAAGCCGCCCGCAGCCGTGGTCGCCAGCGGCACCACCTCGGCCCCGGCAAAGCGCACAATCTCGGGATAGCTGACCCACCATGGACACGGGATCAGCACTTCATCGCCCGCGTCCAGCGTGGCCAGCAAGGCTTCGAAAATCGCCTGCTTGCCCCCCGCGCTGATCAGCACCCGCTCGGCCGTGGTGGCGATCCCCAGATCTCGTTCAAAATGTAGCGCTGCCGCTGTGCGCAGCCGCTGGGTGCCCGTCACAGCCGTATACTTGGTCTCCCCGGCATCAAGCGCGGCCTTGGCGGCGGCGATCACATGCGCGGGCGTGGCAAAATCTGGCTCGCCCACTGACAGCGAGATGATATCCCGACCCGCCGCGCGCAGCGCAAAAGCCCGGTCGGTCATCGCGGTGGTTTGAGACGCAGCTATACGGGCGAGTGAAGCAGAAATTTTCATCACGCAAAGCCGCAAAGGCGCGAAGATGCGGTGATTGCGGCGCATCCGCTGGTTGCACCCAAGGGTGCGTTATCCGCTGCAATTGAGAAGATGATGGGTCTTCGGCCAAGCGAAACCGCTTTGCGCCTTTGCGCCTTTGCGTGAACCAATGAAAATCCCCAGCTCACAGCAGAGTGGCCGGTATCAACCCGCGCACTGCATTGCCGATCAGGAAGCCATCCGCCAGATCAGCCAGACGCAGCTCCGTTTCCACCGCGCGGCCGGCGTCCAGCAGCGATTGGCGCAGTACGCCGGGCAGCAGGCCCAGTGCCGCTGGCGGCGTCAGCAATGCGCCGCCGCGCTCCACGAACACGCTGGTGAAGCAGCCTTCGGTGACCAGCCCGTCGTCGCGCACGAACAGCGCTTCGGCAGCGCCCGCGCTGTGCGCCACTGCCAGCCCGGCCTCATAAAATTCGCGGTCGCTGGTCTTGTGGCGCAGCCGCCAGTCGGCCTGATCAACCGGCAAGGGCAGTGCGATGCAGGCCAGCGGATCGGGCTGTATGGGCGGCAGATCGGCGATCTCCAGCGTATAGGCCCCGCTGCGCGCGACCAGCAGGCGGACTTTAGACGGCTGCATCGCTTCAAAGCACAACGCTTGAATCGCATTGCGTACTGCGTGCCGGTCCAGCGCAAACCCCAATTCGGCGGCGCTGGCCGAAAGCCGTGCCAGGTGCAGTTCCAGCAGCGCAATTCCGCTGTCCGGCGCAAAGGCCATGGTCTCGATCAGGTCAAATCCGCCTGCCAATTGCCGCACGAAACCCCCTTTGACCAAACATTCGCGCCATTCCGGCAACGCCGCTGAATCCGCCACGATGGCTGAGCCAACCCCCAGCACCGCCTTGCCGCGCCCATTTTCGCCCGGCGTCAAGCGCAAGGTCCGGATTGCCACATTCAACGCCGCGTCACCAGTAGGATCAATCCGGCCAATCGCGCCGCAATAGGCCCCGCGTGCGTCGCGCTCAACCTGCTCGATCAGCTCCATCGCGCGAATTTTGGGTGCCCCGGTGATCGATCCGCACGGAAAGATTGCGCGGACCAGATCGATCACCCCGCGCCCCGGCGGCAACTTGGCGCGGATCGTGGTCGTCATAGTGTGGACGGTGGGGTAACTTTCAATCGCGAAGAGTCGCTCGACCTTGACCGAACCAGCCTCGGCCACGCGCGCCAGGTCGTTGCGCAAGAGGTCGACGATCATCAGATTCTCGGCCCGCTCTTTGATTGACCGGGTCAACTCCTCGCGCAGCTGCACGTCTTCCGCCGGATCGCGGCCACGCGGCCGGGTGCCCTTCATCGGTTTGGCCATGGCTGCACCGTCTTTCACAGCCACGAACAGCTCAGGCGAAAGGCTCAGCAACCAGTGCGTCCCATCGAACAGCACCCCGCCATAGCCCGCTGCCGCTGCCGGGCGGAGCGCAGCATAGAGCGCCAGCGGATCGCCTTGAAATGCCCCGGCCAGCGGGAAGGTCAGATTGGCCTGATAGATGTCCCCCGCCGTGATGGCGTGCTGCAATGCGGTGAAGGCGGCGGTGTAGCCCCCCGGCGATAGCTGCGGATCGAGCGGGCCGATGCTGGCAAGGTTGTTGGCCCGGTTGCTGGAACTGCCGCCGGATTGCGCCGCCAGCCAGTTCGGCACGTCCGCCGCTGGGATCGTTTCAAAGCCAGTGAACACCCCGAACCACAACAGCGGCCCGCTGGCACCCGTCAGCGCTGCCGCCAGCGGTGTCAGTCGCTCCTCCAATGCCAGTCCGGCCTCATAGGCGATGTAACCCGCAAGGTGATGCCCCGCGCCGTGCAAGCCTTCAAGCCGCGCCAGCGCCGGAACGATGTCCTCCGCCCGCCGCGCCACCACCACTTCGGACGGCGCGCGATAGAGCCGCGCGTCGCTCGCACCTTGGGGTCGGGCGTCGTCCAGCAGGATGAAGGGAGCGGTCATGGCGGCGGCTTCTAGCGAGGTCGGACGCGGCTTGCAAAATCCCTCTCGCGCAGAACGACTTGGCGCTCTATCTGCCAGCTTAAGCGATTTATCTTAAGCGTTTTCTCGCGCGGGGAGCCGACATGGAAGACATTTACATCGGGCAAGGCGGCAATGGCGAGCGGCAAGTGCTGCGGCTGGCGCGCGCCAATCGACATGGGCTGATCGCGGGGGCGACCGGCACCGGCAAAACCGTGACCTTGCAGACCATGGCCGAGCAGTTCTCCGCTCAAGGCGTTCCGGTGTTCCTGGCCGACGTGAAAGGCGA
>JANORN010000169.1:0-19799 GCA_031415355.1 Novosphingobium sp.
CAGCCCCCTTGGCCTAGGGCGCGGCTCGAAAATCAACGCCCATGCAGCGGAAAATCGTAATGTCTGACCAGATCAAGAAAGTCGTCCTCGCCTATTCGGGCGGCCTGGATACCAGCGTAATCCTGAAGTGGCTGCAAGTCACCTACGGCTGCGAAGTGGTCACCTTTACCGCCGATCTGGGCCAGGGTGAGGAGCTGGAACCGGCGCGGGCCAAGGCCAAGCTGATGGGCGTGCCCGACGCGCACATCTATATCGACGATCTGCGCGAGGAATTCGTGCGCGATTTCGTGTTCCCGATGATGCGCGCCAATGCGCGGTATGAGGGCGACTATCTGCTCGGCACCTCGATCGCCCGCCCGCTGATTTCCAAGCGGCTGGTCGAAATTGCGCATGAAACCGGGGCCGATGCCGTCGCTCACGGTGCGACCGGCAAGGGCAACGATCAGGTGCGGTTTGAACTTTCAGCCTATGCGCTTGATCCCAATATCAAGGTAATTGCGCCGTGGCGCGAGTGGGAGCTGACCAGCCGCACCGCGCTGATCGCCTGGGCCGAACAGCACCAGATCCCGGTGCCGACCGACAAGCGCGGCGAATCGCCATTCAGCACCGATGCGAACCTGCTGCACACCAGCAGCGAGGGCAAAGTGCTGGAAGACCCGTGGAACGAGACCCCGGACTATGTCTATTCGCGCACCGACAATCCCGAGGACGCGCCCGACGCGCCCGAATATATCACCATCGATTTCGAACGCGGCGATGGGACGGCGCTGAACGGCGTGGCGATGAGCCCCGCGACCTTGCTGACCCAGCTCAACACGCTGGGCAAGCGCCACGGGATCGGGCGGCTCGATCTGGTCGAGAACCGCTTCGTCGGCATGAAATCGCGCGGGATGTATGAGACTCCGGGCGGCGAAATCTACGCCCGCGCGCATCGCGGGATTGAATCGATCACGCTGGACCGCGGCGCGGCGCATCTGAAGGATGAGCTGATGCCCAAATATGCGGCGCTGATCTACAACGGCTTCTGGTTCGCCCCCGAACGCGAGATGTTGCAGGCGGCGATTGATCTTTCGCAAGCCAAAGTTAGCGGCACGGTGCGGCTGAAGCTGTACAAGGGCACGGCGGCGGTGGTGGGCCGCAAGTCGCCAAACTCGCTTTATTCCGAACGCCACGTGACCTTTGAAGACGACGCCGGGGCCTATGACCAGAAGGACGCCGCCGGGTTCATCAAGCTGAATGCCCTCCGGTTGCGCCTCTTGGCGCAGAGGGACAGATAAACGCGGTTGCGGTTGCTGGCGCAGCGGAACAAGTAGAATTTTTCACGCAAAGGCGCGAAGAGGTCGGACTTGCGGCAAAGCCGCCTTTTGTCTCTCGAATCGCGAATGACGCACCGTTGAAAATGTGACTGAGCCTGCGGCGCGGCGCAACCTCTTTGCGCCTTTGCGCCTTTGCGTGAAATTCTTGACTTTTGAGTCTAGCAAATTTGATTGCCAATCCGCGCACAAACCATCTGTCCACCGCAGCCAGAAGGTTATCCACCGTCAAAACGTCGATCTGTGGATAAGTGGGTCATTTTTCGCTTGCGCGACTCACTTCAGAGGCGCAGCTTTTGCTTGTCAGACGGGCAACCGAACTGGAAATGGAAGAGGGAAACCTCTGAAATTGAAAGGGAAAACGCAACCGAATGGCCCGGCAGCGATGCCCCGCGCTCTATTGGAAAACGCGCCTCAGGAGGTCTTCGGATCAAATCTGGCGAACCGCAGATGCAGCGAGAGGCGCGCAGTTGGCAGGCCAGTTTCAGGCAATCGCAACGGCCTGGTGGAAGGGATGGACTTCGGTCCGGACACAAAGCCGGGAAGGCGCGGAAACGCAGAAACAGGCCGTGGAACCGCCAGGTGGAAGGGAAAGGCCGAATCGGCTTGCCGAGGATGCCAGAACCAACCGCCTGACGGGACCAACGCCGGTGTTGGTCCACCGGGCGTAGAACGCTGGCCCTAACGGGCCACCGGATTGTGAGTGACGACGTGATCGAAGCAGGCTTCCCAGCCAATGTCGATCAGGCCCGATGCGTCAAGCATCACAGTGGCTGAGCCGTCCAGTACGTCCCCGGGAAAAGCGATCGCCCAATATGTCCGGAACCGATACAGGCGCGCGTGGGGTTGGCAGCAATGTCGGCCCCATTTGCTGTTTTGAGGTTAGGATTTGGGGATTGTAGCTGGCGCTCACCTTATCGCTTAGCGTTTGCGTGCTGATCCCGACAATCCGGTACAACCTCAAAATTTTTCTCTTTCTCAAGCTCCCCGCAAATCAACCGACGAACGCATTGCCTGTTGCACGCAAAATCCATCGCGCTTCCCGGTGCACATCAACCAACATCTCGTCATCGCTGAGTACACCGCCAAAGAAAGTCCCTAGCGCGGCGAGGTGCATGTCGACGACGTGGTTGACCAGCTTGGCGGTGTCCTCACTCAGGTTTCCGTGGTGAACCCAGCGGGTGTAGAGCAGGGTCATGCACATGGCGTAACGGAAAATAAAATAGCGAACCGCATGTAGCTTCAACTCTGGATATTGGTGCTCGGACACGTTGGTGTTGATGAACAACGCACGCGAGATCCCATACATGATATCCAAGAGCCTACACTGAGTGCTGGCACCATAAGGAATACGTTTCCGCAGTTGCGTCAGTTCTTCGTTACTGAACCTCTTTTTTATGTCGCGAAAAATCGGCAGCATATGCTGCACCTTGGCGGCAATCTCCTGAGTCTGCGCCTGCGCCTGCTTCTTCGCATTTGCTAGCGACCTACTTATCGCACAATCGTTGCTTGCTTGCAGAACGTCGTCATACCATTGGGCAAACCCGGTGGTTTGGCGCCTGTCGATCAGTTTGCGGGCATCTGCGGCGGAGTTGATTGAGAGCCCATAGATGCTGGTGACACCACGCAGAATGATCACTTGGGTGGGATATCCGCGTGCCACCTCTAGGTTCTTTCTAACGGTCAGAGCAGGCTCTCGCTTATGCATCTCCACAAGCACCTCCTCCGCAACTGCGATCTTGTTGGATCGGCTCGCACTTAAGTACTCGCTCAGGGCGGGCTTTTGGAGGAAATTGCTGTCAACGATTACTATTGGCATGGTTCTAGAGGTAGCACCCATCGGCCTTGCCCCATAGTGCGGCGATCAGAAACTGATAGCTTAGTTTGAATCGGGACGTACATTCGAACGCTTCGAACCACCACCCCCCTCCCTGTCCGTTCGTATCGAGCGAAGTCGAGACACGCTGGCCGCCAAGGCCAGTACCCCACCAACAGAGATCGCTTTCCTACATAACGCCATATCGGTAAGCTTGTGCGGCTCGAAAGGGATCGAAATGCCTTTGCACCGTCCGGCCCCGCCCCGCGCGAAAAGTGACACTTTCGCGTTCGGCGATTCTCCCGTGAACTTGCGCAGATTTCTGCGGGCTTCGTGGCTTTGCTGGCTGCATACTCAGGAGAAGGCTTGGCGCGTATTTGCTGCCTGCTTCGCACCGCAAATCCAAGGTTGAGCGATGCGTTCCGACACGGCAGAACCAGTCAGCAGCGAGGGGACGGAGTATGGCAATGACGAAAAACCGCACATGGTTGATCACCGCCTCGGCTGCTCTGGCCCTCGGCGCATCCTTTGAAGCCAGTGCTTGTTCGATTTTTCCACCGTCCCCGCCAAAGATTGAAGCGGGCGAAACAAGCGAGGCGTTCGAAACTCGGCTGGCGAGTTGGATACGCAATCGCGACTTGAAGGATGCGTATTTCACCGGACAAAGTCTGGGATATTCGAAGGCTCGCGAGGCGACATTGTGGGAGGCAGCCCCGGTCATTGCGCTGGTGCGGATTGTCAAAATCGAAGGTGTTGGCGACCTCGGCCAAACCTACGCGACGACCATCACACTCGAAGTCGTTCGAACCGCCAGAGGCAGGAAGGGGCCAAGGCCCCGGTTCAAGCTGTGGCGGGAAGACATGGATTTTTGCGCAAGAAATCGCATCCAGCAGGTTCAGAACGGCAAACTGGGCGACAAATTTGTGATGTTCGCTCAAGAAGGGCCACTAGGTATGAAGAGTCTAATCGAAATCTACGACGCACTCTTCGCGCTCGACAAGCGGACTACAGACTTGCTCGGCGCGGAGTTGCGGTCTCCTTGGCAACCCGAGTATCTCAAGCAATGACCACTCACCACCTGATCGATCCTGAGACGCTTCCGCTGCTCGAATTGATGCCGACGCGCGATTTCGATGATGCGGTGCTGGTCGAAATACGCGGGATGACTGATCATCGGTTTGCGTTCCTGGGCGCGCCGCCGATCCTGCCGGAAATCAAGACCTTCCCCGGGCCGGACGGACCGCTGGAGCTCTACTGGTATGACCCCGCCCCCGGAACAAAACACCGCCCCGCCATGCTCCACGTCCACGGTGGCGGGATGATCATCGGCTCGGCGGCGACGATGCAGCATGGCCCGGCTGGCGTGGCGGCAGCGCTGGGGGTGCCGGTCGCTTCAGTCGAATACCGGCTCGCGCCCGAGCACCCCTTCCCCGCGCCGCAGAAAGATTGCTACGCCGCGCTGGAATGGCTGGCAGGGCAAGCCGGTGCGCTAGGCGTCGATCCAGCGCGGATCGGGATCATGGGCGAAAGCGCCGGCGGCGGGCTGGCCGCAGCGGTGGCGCTGATGGCGCGTGATCGGGGCGGGCCGAACCTGGCCGCGCAGGTGTTGACTTACCCGATGCTCGATCACCGCACCGGCGGCGCGGATTGCCCGTACCGCAATCATGGCACCGGCGAATTCGTCTGGACCCGCGCGTCAAACCAGTTCGGCTGGGGCGCATTGCGCGGTGACTATGCGGCGGATGACGCGCGCAGAGGCTGGTTCTCGCCCGCATTGGCCGATGATCTGACGGGCCTGCCACCAACGTGGATCGGCACGGGCAGCCTTGACCTGTTTCTCGACGAAAACCTGGCCTATGTCCGCCGCCTGATCGACGCCGGGGTGCCAACCGAGCTGCACGTCTATCCCGGCGGAGTCCACGCGTTCAACGCGGTTGCGAGCGCAGGCATCGCCACGGCCTTCAACCGCGATATGCTGAGCGCCACAGCACGGTTGCTGAAGCTTACGCAGCGGTAGCGCGCATCACCTGGCGGCCATCATCGGCGAATGCGCCCAGCTCGATTGCTGCACCCGTGCTGCGCAGCACAAGGTGCAGCAATTCGCCGCAAATTGCCGGAGAAAAGCCACGAAATGCGAATGATTTTAGGGCATTATCGCCCAGCTCCCGCTGCGCCAGATCAAGCAACAGCGTTGCGGTCAGTGGTCCGTGGACCACCAGCCCACGATAGTTTTCTTCGTCAATGGCATAAGGTGCGTCATAGTGAATGCGGTGGCTGTTGAAGGTCAACGCGGAATAGCGGAACAGCAACGGCGCAGCAGGGACCAGCGCCCGGTGGACGGGCCAGTCAGTGGGATCGAACACTGCATCACCCAGCGGCGGCGGCGCGGGCGGAGACCCGGCGTCGGCCGCCTCGCGATAGACCAGCGATTGCACCTCTCGCACCGCCAGCCCGCGCGGACCGCTGGTTTCGTGCGCCACATCCACGAAGACGAGCGGGCCCGAACCGCCCGCCTTTTCGGTGACTGACTGCACCCGCGAAATCCGCGCAACCGGTTCACCCACCGTCAGCGGCTGGAGAAATTCCACGGCGCTGGCTGCCCACATCCGGCGCGGCAGCGGGATTGGCGGCAGGAAGCTCGCCGCGCTGTCGTCGCGCAGCGGATGGCCGTCCGGGCCGAGTGCGGCGGTGGGCGCATCGGGCAGGCACAAGCACCAGTGGAACCCTTGCGGGGCGGTGCCGTCCGCCGGAGGGGCGCGGTCCAGCGCCGCGCACCAACGGGCGAAATGCCCTGGATCAGACCGATCATCGCGCTGTTCGGTGCGGCCGATCCAGGCAGCCCAGCCATGTGGCCCGTCCGCCATCAGTTACGCCCGTCCAGCAGTCCGCGCGCGATCACTTGCGCCTGAATTTCCGCCGCGCCTTCGAAGATGTTGAGGATCCGCGCATCGCACAGCACCCGGCTGATCTCATATTCCAGCGCATAGCCATTGCCGCCATGCACTTGCAGGCTGGCATCGGCGTTGGCCCAGGCAGCGCGCGCGGCGAGCAGTTTGGCCATGCCCGCTTCGATATCGCAGCGCTTGCCGGTATCCTTGGCGCGGGCGGCAGCATAGGTCAGTTCACGCGCCAGCACGAAATCGACCAGGCTCATCGCCAGCTTGTCTGCCACGCGCGGAAACTGCGCGAGCGCCTTGCCGAACTGCTTGCGGGTGCAGGCATAATCCAGCCCCAGCTCCAGCGCGCGCTTGGCGACGCCGACTGCGCGCGCGGCGGTTTGAATCCGCGCGGCTTCGAAAGTGCGCATCAATTGCTTGAAGCCTTGCCCCTCAGCGCCGCCCAGAACGGCATCACCGGGCGCTGTCATGCCATCGAATTGCAGCGCATATTCGCGCATCCCGCGATAGCCGAGCACTTCGATCTCGCTGCCGCTCATGCCCTCTGCCGGGAACGGATCGACCTCGGTGCCGCGCGGCTTGGGAACCAGCAGCATGGAGAGGCCGGCATAGCCCTTGGCATCGGGACCAGAATCGCTTGAAACAGTGCGCGCCAGCAGCGTCATCAGGTCTGACCGGGCGGCATGGGTAATCCAAGTCTTGGCCCCGTCGATCACCCACCGGCTGTCCGCCAACCGCGCGCGGGTTTGCAGCGCGCCGAGGTCCGAACCAACATCGGGCTCGGTGAATACGGCGGTGGGCAGCACCTCGCCGCTGGCAATCCGGGGGAGCCAATCTGCTTGCTGTGCAGGCGTGCCCGACCCCGCAATCAGTTCGCCCGCGATCTCGCTGCGGGTGCCGAGCGAGCCCGCGCCGATCCACCCGCGTGAGAGTTCTTCGGTGATCAGGCACATCACCAGTTTGCTGAGACCCAGCCCGCCAAATTCCTCCGGGATAGTCGCGCCAAAAGTGCCCAGCGCGGCCATCTGGGCCACGGTTTCATCCGGGATCAGCGCGTTGGCTAGGTGCCATTGGTGCGCATGGGGCAGGATCTCAGCTTCGGTAAACCGGCGGAACTGCTCGCGGATCGTATCGAGTTCCAGATCATCGAGGCTCTCGCTGGGCCAGTGTCCCTGCGCCAGTGCTGCGGCCACCGCTGCGCGCTGCGGCGCAAGATCGGCTTCGACCAGATCGGCGCAAGCGTCTGCCAGATCGCGCCCCGCATCGGACAGGCCCAGGTCGGCGGGACGGAACAGCTCGTTCTGCCCCATCGGCAGGCCGCCGGTCAGCTGCGCGATGGTTTCGGCGAACGCCAGCTGCGTAACCGTCTGGTCCAGCGCCGTGCCCTCGGCACGCTGGCTCCAGACCAGCACTGCTTCAAGCGCGGCAATGCTGGTTGCGATCCAGGCAAAACCGTGGTGCGCGCGCTGGTGCGCCGGATCGATAGCTGCCAGCGCTGCCTTGGCCAACTCGCGATAGCCTTGCGCCGCACCCAAGACATGGCCGAGATCGATGGTCATGCCTTTTCAAACACCGCTGCGATCCCTTGCCCGCCGCCGATGCACATCGTTTCAAGGCCATAGCGGACATCGCGGCGCTGCATTTCGCGGGTCAGATTGGCCAGGATGCGCCCGCCAGTCGCGCCGATCGGATGGCCGAGCGAAATGCCCGAGCCGTTGACGTTGAGGAGCCCGTGGCGGCTGTCATCGTCAGACCAGCCCCAGCCTTTCAGGCAGGCCAGCACTTGCGGGGCGAAGGCTTCGTTGAGTTCGATCAGGCCGATGTCGCTGAACGACAGGCCATTGCGCGCGAACAGGCGCTCGGTCGCGGGGACTGGGCCATAGCCCATCCGGCTGGGATCACAGCCCGCCGCCGCCCAAGAATGAAACCAAGCAATCGGTTCAAGCCCCAGCTCGTCCAGCTTGTCTTCCGCCACCACCAGACAAGCGGCGGCGGCATCGTTTTGCTGGCTGGCATTGCCGGCGGTAACCACGCCGTTTTCCAGCGCGCGCAGCTTTCCCAGCGATTCCGGCGTGGCATCAGCGCGGTAGCCTTCATCGTGCGCGAAGATCAGCGGGTCGCCCTTTTTCTGCGGGATCGCGACTGGCACCAGCTCGTTGTCGAACTTGCCTTCGGCCCAGGCGGCGGCGGCGCGCTGGTGGCTGCGCGCGGCATAGGCGTCGCAGGCTTCGCGGCTGATGTTCCAGTCCTTGGCAAGGTTTTCGGCGGTTTCGATCATGCCGCTGATCACGCCATAGCGCTCCACCGGCTGGCTCATTACCCGCCCGCGCGTCAGCCGGTCATGCAGCGTCAGATTGCCCGCGCGCACGCCTTTGCGAATGTCGGTGGAGTAGTGCTCAACATTCGACATGGACTCGCAGCCGCCCGCGACCACCACGTCGCTGTGTCCGGTCTGGACCATCATCGCGGCATTGACGATGGCTTGCAGGCCCGAGCCGCAGCGCCGGTCCAGCTGATAGCCGGGGACTTCCTGCGGCAAGCCCGCCAGCAGCCAGGACCAGTGCCCGATGCACGGCGCTTCACCATTGCCATAACCCTGGCTGAACACCACGTCGTCGACTCGCGACGGGTCGATTTTCGTTCGGTCCATCAACGCCTTCAGGATCACCGCGCCAAGCTGGCCAGCAGTCAGCGGAGCCAGGCTGCCGCCGAACTTGCCCACCGGAGTGCGGATCGGGGCGACGATAGCGGCCCTTCTGAGTACTGGGGCGCGGAGTTGGTTCATTTCGAGTCCTTGTCACTGGTGGCAACAACGCCGCGATCAATCAGCTTGGCGATTTCGCCGCTGGAAAGCCCAAGCCGTTCGGCCAAGACCTCTTCGCTGTGCTCGCCCAGATAGGGCGCGGCGCGCGGATCGCCGGCCGCTTGTTCGGGGATATTGGCGAACGAGCGCGGTGCGGGATAGGCGAACCCGCTGGGATTGGCGGGGGACGGCCCGAACAGCGGATTGTCCCCCACCAGCGCAGGATCATTCGCCGCTTCAAACATGGTGCGATAGCGTTCAAACGTCGCCCCAGCCGTGGTCAGCCGCGCGGCTATTTCGGCATAGTCGAGCCCGGCCGCCGCCGCCTGGAACAGCGCAAACAACGCGGCCCGGTGTGCAAAGCGATTCGCGTCGCTGGTCTTGAAGCTGGTGCCCAATTGTTGCTCAAGCGCGGCCACACCGTCGGCCAAGCCAAACGCGGCGACCGTGGCGTTCCACTGTTTCGCGGTCAGCGCGGCGATCATGAAGCGCTGGCCGTCGTGGCTGGTGAAATCGCGCCCGAACGCCCCCCAGATCGCATTGCCCAGCCGCTCGCGATCCCCGCCGCGATAGAGCATTTCGGCCATCGCCCCGGCATTGGCCATCGTGCCAATCGCGACATCGCCCAGCGGCACCCGCAGCTCGCTGCCTGCGCCCGTGGCGTCGCGGTGGCGCAGTCCTGCGAGTAGCGAGAACGCGCAATAGGCCCCGGTGATGAAATCCCACGCGGGTAGCACCTGATTGACCGGGGGGGCAGTCGCCAGATCCCACTCTTCCGGGCCGGTCATCAAGGGATAGCCGCTCGCCGCGTTGACGGTGAAGTCCATTGCCTGGCGGCCATCGTGCCAGCCCATGATCCGCACTGACACAAGGTCGGGTCGCCCCTCAGCAACCGCAGCGTGGCTGAGGAAGCTGTTGACCGGCAGGTTGGTGATCAGTTGCCCGGTGGCGCGCGCCAGTTCGACCGCCAGTGCGCGCCCCTCGCCCGATTGCAGATCGAGCGCCACGCTCTTTTTGGCGCGGTTGAGGTTCTCCCACGAGAGCGAGCGGCCCTCCTTGGTCAGCATGAAGCGGTCGTAATCGAGGCCCCCGGCGACGTGATCGACCCGGATCACCTCCGCCCCCATTTGCGCGCAATAGAGCCCGGCGGTGGGGGAGGCGACGAAGCTGGAAACCTCGATGACCGAAAGGCCGGAAAGCAGGTTGTACATTACATCCTCCCCATCAGGGGAGGGGGACCAGCGTAGCTGGTGGAGGGGCACCCGCCGGAACTCCTGTCACCGAAGGCACGCGCTAATCTTAACCCTCGCCCCAACGCAGCACCCGCAGCCACGCCTGGAGTACCCGCGCGTGCCACTCGCCCACTTCCTTCGACAAGCTCAGGATGAGCGGATGGGTCCCGTCCCCGGGCGGGGAGGATCACTTCGCGCTCCATTCGCGCAGCATATGCTTGGCGATTTGGAGCTGGAGGATCTGCGTGGTCCCTTCATAGATCCGCAGCACCCGGGCATCGCGGAAGAACCGCTCAGCATCATATTCGGCCAAATAGCCTGCACCGCCGTAAATCTGTACCACCCGGTCCACCACCCGGCCGCACATCTCGCTGGCGAAGACCTTGAACGCGGCGGCCTTGCGCAGCACGTTTTCACCAGCATCGGCGCGGCGGGTAACGTCCGCCATCATGCATTCGGCGGCGTAGATCTCGGTATCGCTTTCGGCCAGCATTTGCTGGATCAGCTGGAAATTGGCGATCGGTTCGCCAAAGGCCTTGCGTTCATTGGCATAGCGCAGCGCCGAATCGAGCGCGCGCCGCGCCAGCGCGGTGGCCATCGCGCCAACCGAAATACGGCCGTTGTCGAGGCTCTGCATCGCAAAGCCAAAGCCCTTGCCTTCTTCGGTGCCCAGCAGCGCCTCGGCGGGCAGCACCACATCCTCCAGGATCACGTCGGCGATGTGGCTGCCCGCTTGGCCCATCTTCTTGTCCGAGCTGCCGATGCTGACGCCGGGGGTGTCGGTCGGCACCAGAAAGGCCGAGACGTGCGCGTTCTTGGGCAGGGCTTCCTTGCTGGTCCGCGCCATGATCAGCGCCAATTTGGCGAAGGGCGAATTTGTGATGTAGCGCTTAGTGCCGTTAAGCACCCAGCCGTTGCCGCTGCGTATGGCGGTGGTCTGCATCCCCGCCGAATCCGAACCAGAGCCCGGTTCAGTCAGTCCGAAACAGGCAATTTCACCAGCGGCGAGGCGCGGCAGCCACTCAGCCTGCTGGGCCTCAGTCCCGCCGTTCTTGAGCGCCGAACAGACCATCCCGATGTTGATCGAGATGATCGAGCGGAAGGCTGGCATGGCGTAGGACAGCACATGGATGGTTTGCGCGTACTGCGTGATATTCATCCCCGCGCCGCCGTATTCCTCCGGTATGGTCAGCCCGAACAGGCCCATGGCGCGCATTTCGGCCAGGATCTCATCGGGGACGCGATCCGCCGCAATCACCGCCGGTTCCGCCGGGATCAGCCGCTCGCGGACATAGCGGGTCAGCTGGCCGATGAACTGATCAAAAATATCCTGGTCCATGTCGGAACGCCTCAAATCGGATCGTAGGGGAAGACGTGCGCTGAAACCTCGTCGGCGCGGGCCATGCTGGGTTTGAACGCCGGGATCAGCTCGCTGGCGATGGCTTCGGGGGTCCAGCCTTCGGCCTTGGTCATCGACCGCACCGGGCGCGGCTTGCTGAACAGCACGATTTCGTTCTTGCGCACCGCGAAGATCTGGTTGGTCACGTCCTGGCTGGCGTCCGAGGCGAGATAGACCACCAGCGGTGCGATCTTGTCCGCGCTCATCGTCTTCAGCCGCTCGACCCGCTCTTGCTGTTCAGGCGTCTCAGCCGGGATGGAGGCGGTCATCCGGCTCCACGCGAACGGGGCGATACAGTTGGAGCGCACCCCGGCGCGCGCCATATCCAGCGCGATCGATTGTGACAGGCCTACAATGCCCAGCTTGGCCGCACTGTAATTGGCTTGCCCGATGTTGCCGATCAAGCCGCTGGTGGAGGTGAAGTGGATGAAGCTGCCCGATTGCTGCTCGCGGAAATAGGGCGTCGCGGCCTTGCTGACGTTGAAGCTACCGTTCAGATGAACGTCGACCACTGCGCGCCAGTCTTCGTGGCTCAGCTTGTGCCAGATGGAGTCGCGCAGGATACCGGCGTTGTTGACCACCGCATCGATCCGCCCGAACCGCTGCACCGCATCCTCGATGATCGAGGCCGCACCCAGCGGATCGGCGACTGAGGCGAGGTTGGCATGGGCGCGTCCGCCCGCCGCGATGATGTCGGCCACAGTCTGCTCGGCTGGGCCAGCCTCACCGCCGTCACCGCCGCCGCTGACCCCGGGATCGTTGACCACTACCGCCGCACCGTGCGCCGCACACAGCAGCGCAATCTCGCGCCCCACACCGCGCCCCGCGCCAGTTACCGCCACCACTTTGCCTGCCAGCATGCCCATCGCGAATCCTGCCATTTAACCGAGTGATTAAACCTGACCCTTACGCGCGCCGGGGCCAAAATCAACCGGCAGGCAGCAGGTCTTTCAGCGGCCGGGCGGGATCGGCCAGGTCTTCTGCCGCCACCGCAGCCCGCGCCTCCACCAGCTTGCGGCCTTGCGCATAGTCCCTGACCGTATTGACACAGTCGAGCGCGATCACCCGGCCGTGTTTGAGGTAGATCACCGCAAAGCTGCGCGCGCCAGGATCGCCGCGCAGTACGGTGGCATCGTGGCCGGTGGAGAGGCCAACGGTTTGCAACTTCAAGTCATACTGGTTTGACCAGAACCACGGCGTGGCGGCATAAGCGGCATCCGCGCCGCAGATCGTTTTCGCAGCCACGGCGGCCTGATCGTTGGCGTTCTGCACCGATTCCAGCCGGATCACCGCGCCATCGGCGAAGCCGTTGGCGTGCGCCGCGCAATCGCCGATGGCGTAGACATGCGGCAGCGAGGTGCGGCACTGCTCGTCCACGTCAACCCCATTGCCGCCCGCTGCCCCCGCCGCAAGCAGCACGCCGACCGCCGGAATGATCCCGATGCCGACGATTACCAGATCGGCCCGGATCACGCTGCCGTCGGCCAGTTCCACCCCGGTGACGCGATCATCACCGGTCAGCGAAGCGATTTCCACGCCGGTGCGCAGATCAACGCCGTGGGCGCGGTGCTCGGCTTCGTAAAAGGCGGACAGTTCCTCGCCTGCCACCCGCGCCAGCACGCGCGGCAAGGCCTCCAGCAGCACCACCTGCTTGCCCAGCTTGGTCAGCACCGCGGCGGCTTCCAGCCCGATATAGCCGCCGCCGATCACCACCACCTGGCGCACCGCTGGCAGCTCGGCCAGGATCGCATCGACATCGGCCCGGGTCCGCACCCCGTGCACCCCCGGCAAGTTGCCGCCGGGCAACGGCAGCGGGCGCGGATCGCCGCCAGTCGCCCAGATCAGTTCGCCATAATGCAACACGTCACCATCGGCGCAGGTAACGGTCTGCGCGGCGGGATCGAGCTTGACCACGGTCTTGCCCAGCAGCAGCGTGATCTCCTTGCCCGCCCAATATTCCGCCGGGCGCAGTTGGAGCCGTTCAAACGGCTTGTCGCCAGAGAAATACTCCTTGGACAGCGGCGGGCGCTCGTACGGCAACTCCGGCTCGCGCCCCAGCAGGCCGATGGTGCCGGCAAAGCCCGCCTGCCGCAAAGCAATCGCCGCCTGCGCCCCGCCGTGGCCGCCGCCGACGATCAGAACATCGAACCGTTGCATCCCGTCTGCTCCCACTCGCGAATCCAACACGTCTGGCGCAGCCGATGCGGCGCGAGGCGGATTTGTGCAAGGGCTTAGGCTTTGTGCGATCCATCCGAACCAAACCCGCTCATGCTGAGCTTGTCGAAGCATCGGCCTGTTACGGCAGAGGTAGCGTTCTCACGATGGTCCTTCGACAAGCTCAGGATGAGCGGGTTTGAAGGAAGTTTTCCAGATATTACGATATTTTTCGCGATTGAGCGACAAAGCCAGCGTGATGATTGCTGCGGCGGTGGCCTGCACGTCGTTGAGCACGGCGCTAGCCGGGATGCGTTCGATGCGCCAACCGTTGGCGGTCAACTCCGCATCGCGCAGTTCGTCACGCTCGGGCCGGTCGCCCATGGTGTGAGCGATGCCGTCAATCTCGATCAGCAACCGCGCCGAAAGGCAGGCAAAGTCAGCGTAGTATGTGAGCACGGGAAATTACCTGCGGAATTTCATCCCTAGCGGCTGCCCCTTGAGTTCCCGCCACAGCAGCACCTCAGGCAGCGACATGTCCTTCTGCATCGCCCGCGCGCGCATGATCCGCTTGATCGGCTGCACCAACACCGGCGGCAGGTTGCGTTCAGTCGTCACCTAAAATCCTCCCCGGAACGGGGAGGTGGCAGCCCGCAGGGCTGACGGAGGGGGCCCGCCTCGCCTCATAGCACAGCGTAAACGGCACGGCGGGCCCCCTCCGTCACGGCTTCGCCGCGCCACCTCCCCGTTCCGGGGAGGATTTGGATTGACCACTGTCTTGGAGGTCATCCCGAGTTCGAGTCTTGGCTGCGCTGACTGCTCGCACGACGGCATTGCCTTCTCGTTCACTGGATTCCTCCAGGACACGTAGGGAACGAAGCTCGACCTTTATTGAGAACAGCTCCAATTTGATTTGTTCGAACACAGCGAGCGCGTCGGTGACATCCAATCGACTCACCACTGCTTTTCGCTTCCCAAGCTCCGTTGCAATCAAGAAGCTACTGAAAAGAATGGATCCCGAAACGATCCAAGTTGCTGCTGTCAAATCCATCGTCACACCCTCACATCCGAAACACCCCAAACCTCGGCCTATCCGCCATCGGCGCTTCCAAACTCGCAGCCAACGCCAAGCCCAGCACATCGCGCGTCTGCGCCGGGTCGATCACCCCATCATCCCACAGCCGCGCTGTCGCGTAGTACGGATTGCCCTCGTCCTCATACTTCGCGCGCACCGGGGCTTTGAACGCTTCGGCCTCCTCTGCCGACCACGAACCCGCATCGCGGTGGACCGTCGCCAGCACGGATGCCGCCTGCTCGCCGCCCATTACCGATATCCGCGCATTGGGCCAGGTGAACAGGAAGCGCGGGGAGTAGGCCCGCCCGCACATGCCGTAGTTGCCCGCGCCGAAGCTGCCGCCGATCAGCACGGTCAGCTTGGGCACGGTGGCGGTGGCGACGGCGGTGACCAGCTTGGCGCCGTGCTTGGCGATCCCTTCCGCCTCATACTTACCGCCGACCATGAAGCCGCTGATGTTCTGGAGGAACAGCAGCGGGATCTTGCGCTGGCAGGCGAGCTGAATGAAGTGCGCGCCCTTGACCGCGCTTTCGCTGAACAGCACGCCGTTGTTGGCCAGGATCGCCACCGGCATCCCCCAGATATGCGCGAACCCGCAGACCAGCGTCGCGCCGTAGAGCGCCTTGAACTCGTGAAACTCGCTGCCATCCACCAGCCGCGCGATCACCTCGTGGACATCATACGGCGCGCGCACGTCTTCGGGGATGATGCCGTACAGTTCTTCCGCATCGAATTTGGGCAAACGCGGCACTTTAAGTGCCAGATCAAGCCCTTCATTCGCACCAAGATGGCTGACGATATCACGCACGATCGTCAGCGCGTGCTCGTCGTTCTCGGCCAGATGATCGACCACGCCGGACTTTTTGGCGTGGAGGTCGCCCCCGCCAAGATTTTCGGCGGTGATTTCCTCCCCCGTCGCGGCCTTCACCAGCGGCGGCCCGGCAAGGAAGATCGTGCCTTGTTCGCGCACGATCACAGACTCGTCGCTCATCGCGGGAACGTAAGCGCCCCCAGCGGTGCAGCTGCCCATCACGCAGGCGATTTGCGGGATGCCCTTGGCGCTCATCTGCGCCTGGTTGTAGAAAATCCGGCCAAAGTGGTCGCGGTCGGGGAACACCTCAGCCTGGTGCGGCAGGTTGGCCCCGCCGCTGTCGACCAGATAGATGCACGGCAAGTGATTGGCCTCCGCAATCTCCTGCGCGCGCAGATGCTTCTTGACCGTCAGCGGATAGTACGTGCCGCCCTTCACCGTCGCATCGTTGCAGACGATCATGCACATCCGGCCCGATACCCGCCCGATGGCGGTGATGATCCCCGCGCCGGGAATGTCATCGTCATAGACCCCGTTCGCAGCGAGTTGGCCAAGCTCCAGCAAGGGCGAGCCGGGATCGAGCAGCCGCTCGACCCGCTCCCTCGGCAACAGCTTGCCCCGCGCGGTATGCCGCTCGCGCGACTTGGCGTTGCCGCCCAGCGCCGCCGTGGCCACGCGGGCGCGCAGTTCCTCCGCCAGCGCGCGATTGTGCGCGCTGCGGGCCTGCGCTTCGGCGCTTTCGGGATTCAGCGTGGTGGAAAGGACAGGGGCAGTCATGCGAATGGGTTCTCCGTACCGGGCAGCCAGCGCCCGCGCATCCAGGCCTTGGCGGCGGCGGCGGTGCGGGCGGGATAGTCCGGCAGGTCCGGGCCGACAAGCGGCAGCCCCAGTTCGCGCACCGTGGCGGCGATCCCTGCGTCGTCAAGCGCACGGCCAGCAGCGACGCATTGCCGCGCGATTTCCAGCTCCTGCCCCCAGAAATACACCCGGTCTGCGCCGATATTGGCCTGCATCCGCCGCACTTCCTCCGCGCGGTCGGCCATGTCGATCAACGGCAACCAGATATCGGCGATCAGCATGTCCACCGGCTGGTCCGGTGTCCAGTGATAGGCATCGCCCTCCACCACGGAAAGCTTGCTGCCGCAGCCATCGGGCAACCGGCCAAACAAATCGAGCGTGCGGTGCAGTGCGATCACATCCGGATCGCGCTCCACCACGGTCACCGCTGTAACTTCTGCGCGGCAAGCGCATTCCGCCGCTGCCCAGCCCATCCCCAGCCCCAGGATCACGACGTGGTCGCTGGCCGCCGCCACCCCGATGGTCTGGCTTTCAAGCTCCAGCGGCGCGAGCGACATCCACACGGCGGCGTCCTTTTGCAAGGCCGCCAGATCGGCCACCAGCCGCGCGCCGCTCCAATAGCCGGGGCACATCACCAGCGGCGTCACCGTCAGCTCCCACGCCCCCGCGCGCATTGGCCGGTACAGCGCCGCGACGGCGGGCGTGGGATAGTTGTCGAGCGCTAAAGGAGCGACCATCACGCCGCCCCGATCAACTCCCGCCCGATCAGCATTCGCCGGATTTCGTTGGTTCCCGCGCCGATATCGAGCAGCTTCGCATCGCGCAGGAAGCGTTCGACGGGCCAGTCTTTGGTATAGCCCGCGCCGCCCAAAGCCTGAATCGCCTCCCCCGCCACCCGGAAGGCGTTTTCGCTGGCGAGCAGGATCGCGCCCGCTGCGTCAAATCGCGTGGTCTGCCCCGCGTCGCAACTTTTGGCGACGGCATAGGTATAGGCGCGCGCCGATTGCAGCGCGACATACATGTCCGCGATCTTGGCCTGGATCAGCTGGAATGCGCCGATCGGCTTGCCGAATTGCTTGCGCTCCCGCACGAAGGGGATGACCACAGCGAGGCAGGCCTGCATGATCCCCAGCTGCAACCCGGCGAGGACCACGCGTTCGTAATCCAGCCCGCTCATCAGCACGCCGACCCCGCCGTGCAGCGGGCCCATGATCCGGTCTTCCGGCACGAAGCAATCGTTGAACACCAGTTCGGCGGTGGGCGATCCGCGCATCCCCATTTTGTCGATTTTCTGGCCGATGGAGAAACCTACGTCCTCCTTCTCGATCAGGAACGCGGTGATGCCTTTGCTCGACGCATCGGGCGCGGTCTTGGCATAGACCACCAGGGTATCGGCGCAGGTGGCGTTGGTGATCCAGAACTTGGTGCCGTTGAGCTTGAACCCGGCTTGTCCGTTCTGGGCACCAGCCTCCGCCTTCAGCTTCATCGAAACGACGTCTGATCCCGCCCCGGCTTCGGACATGGCGAGACTGCCGACGTGCTCGCCGCTGATCAGCTGCGGCAGGTACTTCGCCTTCTGCGCGTCCGTGCCCCAGCGGCGGATCTGATTGACGCAGAGGTTGGAGTGCGCACCGTAGCTCAGCCCGATCGAGGCCGAGGCGCGGCTGACTTCTTCCACCGCGATCACGTGATCAAGATAGCCCAGCCCCAGCCCGCCCCAGTCCTCTTCCACGGTGATCCCGTGCAAACCCAGTTCGCCCATCGCTTGCCACAGCTCCTGACGCGGGAACCAGTCTTCGGCGTCAATCCGCGCGGCGAGCGGCGCGATTCGCTCGTCGGCGAAGCGCGCGGTCGCGTCGCGGATCATCCGGGCGCTGTCGGGCAGGTCGAAATCGAATTCAGGGGTGGCGCGCATGGTGTCTCCTTGGAGCCTCGCATAGCAAGCGCACGGCGCGGCGCAAACTGGTTGCACGGGAAATCACACGAATGGCGCAATCATCCGCGCAGGTAACACGCGACCACCGTGTAATCATCCCAGGCGTGACCGCCGCTGACCGCGACCGGCCCGACGGCGAGCCAGGCGTGAGCCTCTATTCCCGCCGCGCTACTCAGCCGGGTGCCAAGGTGCGCCGCGCTGGGCAGTCCGGCGATCCGGCACAGCACCGCTCCGGCCAGTGCTTGCGGCAGGCAATTGTTGCGGAACGGGGCCGAGGCCGCCGCGCGGCGCAAGGCGCTGCGCAGTGCGCGCGCACGCCCTTGCCCCCGGTCATCCACCACCGGCTGGCAAGCGACCGCGCCAATCGGCCGCCCCAGCACCCACAAGTACTGCCGCGCAGGCAGCCAGCGGATCGCCAGCGCAGCACAGCCGATCAGGCCCCAGGTGAGCAAGGCCAGCGCTTGAGTCTTAAACGGCAAGCGCAGCGCGCGCGCGATCCGGGTGCGGGCCAGGCGGCGCTCCATCATCCCGCCTCCAGCGCCAGCAGCGCAAAGGTCGCCAGCCAATGCTCGCCCATGTAGTGGTCCGCCAGATGCGGCAGGGCGGCGTCAAGATGGCGCTGCGCCGCCGCTTCAAACTGCGCCGATAGCGGCGATGGAGCCAGCCGCGCAGCAATGCCCCGCCAGCACCACGCGCGCGAAAGGTTCAGCCCATCCAGATGCGCAATCTTGCCGTCGCTGCGGTCCGAGACAAACGCCGGTTCGAACAGCGTCTGCGGCTGTGCGCTCGCTGCTTCGGGCAAGAAGGCGGCGAACCAGGCGGCGAAGGCTTCGCGGTCCGGCACGCGGCTCATCAACAAAGCCTCGCACAGCGCGGGCGAGAGAAATTCGTCGCCGCCCGGCTCCCACGCCTGACACGCCCGGTCCGGCCCGAACCAGTCATCCGCGCGCGCCGTAATCAGCACAAGCAGATCGGCGTCGTGGTCTTGCGCCCAATCATAGGCGAGCGTCAGCGCGAAGGCGGAGTTGTAATGCGTGCCAACGCGGATCGGATAGGTTTGCTTGGGCAGAAAGTCCTTGAACCGGGCCGCGAAACTGGCAGCGAACGGATCGGCCAAGTGCGCCCACGCCGCATCGTGCTGGACCATCTCCGCATGCAACGCCAGCCCCCAGGCCCAGCCGTAAGGCCGTTCAAACCCGCGCGCCGAGGGACGTTCGAGATAGGCCGTTTCCGCCGCCCAGTTATCCGGGGTAAACATCCGCGTCGCCAGTTCGCGGACCTGCTCAGCTTCGGGCAAATCCGGAAATCGCCGTGCCAGTCGCAACACTTGCCACCAGCCGTGGACGCAAGAATGCCAGTCGAAGCTGCCGTGGAAGATCGGATGCAGCGCGCTAGGCGTCAGCGCATCGTCCGGCCCGTCCAGCACATGGTCAAGCTTGTGCGGGTATTCACGGGTCAAATGCCCGCTCGTCAGCGCCATGAACTGCGCGGCGTGAGCGCGAGTAAGACCGCTCATCGGAACGCCAGAAAATAGATTAGCGCGATGTTGATCGCCAGCAGCGGCA
>JANORN010000170.1:0-5983 GCA_031415355.1 Novosphingobium sp.
GCCGGACCAGCGCGAGCTCTCCGCCCGAGGCGATGTCAAACCCGTCGATCAAGCCCGCCATCGCGGTTAGCAGCGGCCCATAGGGGTTGGCCTTCACCGCATAGTGCAAGGCCAGCTGCGGCGGCATCGCGGCGCGCAAGGCAGCAATCCGGGCTTGCACCCGGTCCAGCGCATAGACGAACAACGGGGTGGACCCGGCCTGCGCCACCAGCGCGCTCGCGGTTTGCCCGGCGATCACCAGTTCGCTGTCGCGGGCGGTAAATCCGGGCGGAATGGGACCAAGCGGCTTCATGCGGTAAGTTCCTGATAAAGCCCGGCGCGATCAAGCTTGCCGTTCGGACTGATCGGCATGGCGCTGCGCCAGTGGATCTGTTTGGGCCGCATGAAATTTGGCAATTCCTGCATCAACCGGCGCGGCAGCTCCGCCGCTGCTTCCGCAGTGCCTGGTGCGGCGCGCACCACCAGATGGACTGCGTGGCCCAGCCGGTCATCGGGCAGGCCCAGCGCGACCGCCTCGGCCACCAGCCCGGTCGCAATCGCTGCATCCTCAATCTCTTGCGGGCTGATCCGGTTCCCGGCCGATTTGATCATCGCATCGCGCCGCCCGGCGAAATAGAGCAGCCCCGCCGCATCGCGGCGGACCCGGTCGCCTGACCAGACCGCCATGCCGCCATAGCGCGAGCCCGCCGGGGCGGGCTTGAACCGTTCAGCGGTGCGCGCTGCATCCTGCCAATAGCCCTGTGCCACCAGCGGCCCGCAATGGACCAGTTCGCCCTCAACGTCATCGGCAGTGACCTGTCCCGCAGCGTCGATCACCAGCACTTCCGCGTGCGGAATGGCTGTGCCCATCGACGTCGGATGGCTATCAATCAACGCCGGATCAAGAAAGGTAGAGCGGAACGCTTCGGTCAGGCCATACATCGCGAACAGCCGCGCCTGCGGGAACAGCCCGCGCAGGCGCTTGACCAGATCGGGGGTCAGTGCGCCGCCGCTGTTGGTCAGCCGCCGCAGCGAGGTAGAGGCTTCATCAGGCCAATCAAGTTCGGCCAATTGCACCCACAGCGGCGGCACGGCGGCGAGCGTGGTCACGCCGTGCCGCGCAATCGCCTTCACCACGTCGCGCGGAGTGAGGTAGTCCAGCGGAACCGCGCTGCCCCCGGCAAACCAGGCCGAAAACAACTGGTTCTGGCCATAGTCAAACGCCAGCGGCAGCACCGCCAGCGCGCGGTCATCAGCTTGCAACCCGAGGTAGGTCGCGACGCTTTCCGCCCCCAACCACAAGTTGGCGTGGCTGAGCATCACGCCTTTGGGGCGGCCGGTGGAGCCGCTGGTATAGAGAATTGCGACGAGGTCAGCGGGCGAGGCTGTCGATGGCCCCAGTGGAGCGTGGCTACTGGCCTGATCCAAAGCTGCGGCTTCATCGACCGCAACGGCCTCCGCCAAGTCACCCGGCTCCAGCAGGGCCAGGCGCGCCGGGGTTCCGATCAGCAGCTTCGCACCGCTATCCGCCATGATATGGGCCACTTGGGCGCGCTTGAGCAGCGGATTGATCGGCACATGGACCAGTCCGGCGCGCGCCGCCGCCAATGGCATCAGGCACGTCAGTTCGCCTTTCGCGGCCCAGCTCGCCACACGGTCGGCGCTGGTCAGACCCTGCGTCAGCAACCAGCCCGCAAGCTGGCCGACACGTTCCCTTAAGTCCTTGAAGCTAAGAGTGCGCTCGCGCAGCACCAGCGCCGGGGCAGCATCCTTGCCCCGCAACGCCAAGTGATCAAGCGGTCGGATCGTCGATTCGGGTGCAACGAAGTCAGGGGAAAGTTCGAACTGCATGGGCTCCAACGGACAAATTCTGCGATGATTGTGGTTACCTATCACGATGATCTTAAAGAAGTGCAAGGCGATGCGGCGGCGGCTGCGCTGCTCTGCGCGCCGCAAGCACTTGCACCATTTGACCGGCTGGAATGGTGGCAGGGCTTGCAGGACCATTGCGGAATTCTGCCCCTGATCGCCATCGCCCGCGCAGGGCAGCATCGCGCGATTCTGCCGCTGGTCCGCGAAGGCCGCCGGATCGAGGCCCTCGCCAACTGGTACACGTTTCGCTGCAAGCCGCTGATTTCCAGCGGTGCCGATCATCAGGCACTGTTGACCGCGCTGGCCAAAGATCTGGCTGGCCAAGCTCCGCAGATCGATCTTGCCCGGCTGCCCGATGAAGCTGGCGAGGCCAGCGCTTTGGCCGCAGCCTTCCGTGCGGCAGGCTGGTGGGTGTTTCAGCAACCCTGCGATCTCAACCATGTGCTGCACGTCGATGGCCGCACCTACGCCGACTATTTGGCGAGCCGGCCCGGCCCGGTCCGCACCACCCTGAAACGCAAGGCCGCCAAGGTCCGCGTGCAAATCGAGACCACCTTCAATCCGGCGAGCTGGGCCGCCTACGAAGCGATCTATGCGCAAAGCTGGAAGCCGGAAGAAGGCTCCCCCGCATTCCTGCGTGCCTTTGCTGAGGCAGAAGGCCGCGCTGGGCGGTTGCGGCTGGGGCTGGCTTTCGCCGATGACGCGCCGGTGGCGGCCCAGTTCTGGACGGTTGAGGGCGGCACCGCCTTCATCCACAAGCTCGCCCATACGCAGGATTCGCGGGCCTTGTCGCCGGGAACAACCCTCAGCGCGGCGCTGTTTGAGCACGTGATCGAACAGGACCGGGTTACACTGGTGGACTTTGGCACCGGCGACAATTCCTATAAACGCGACTGGATGGATGACGTGCGCCCGCGCTATCGCTTGCAACTGTTCCGGCCCGGCTGGCCGGGCAATTGGCCCAAGATTGCCAAGCTGTGGCTGCGCACCCTTGCCGGGGGGCACCGCGATGGCTAGAGCGCCCGGCACTGGCCGTCATCGTCACGGGGATTCGATGCGAACCGATACTGATCAAAAACTGCGCAAGATTTTGACCGACGTGCTGGGCCTCAAACCCGGCCAGGCCGAGGCGTTTGACGCGGATAGTGGCCTGTTCGGCTCTCTGCCGGAGCTCGATTCAATGGCGGTGGCAGGCTTGCTGACCGAGCTGGAAGACCGGCTGGACATCGTGATCGACGATGACGAAATCGACGCCGATCTGATGGAAACCTATGGCGCGCTGCTGACCTTTGCCGAAGCCAAGCGCGCCGCGTGACCCCGGTATTGTGGCCCTGCCCCACGCCTGACGGCGGCGAAACATCCGAATATGCGCTGGCGTTTGACCGGCAGCGCCAGCAGCGCCTGCTGATCATCCCGGCGCTGTTTGACGAAGCGAACAAGCTGCGCCGCTTGACGGTGGAATTGATGCGGCGGCTGGACGGCGCGGGCATCGATTGCTTCCTGCTCGACTTGCCCGGAACCAATGAAAGCCGCAGCCCACTGCGCGAACAGACGCTGGAGCGCTGGACGGCGGCGATGCTGGCGGCGGCCAACCATTTTCGCGCCGGGCACGTGCTGGCAATTCGCGGCGGCGGGCTGGTGCTGCCCAAGGTCATCCCCGGCTGGCACTATGCCCCGGTCAAAGGCGCGAGCCTGCTGCGCCAGCTGCTGCGCGCGCGGATTATCGCGGCGCGCGAACTAGGGCGCGAAGAAACGCAGGACTCGCTGCTACTGACAGGGCGGGAGCAGGGGTTGGACCTGAGCGGCTATGCGCTGGGTCCGGCGATGCTGGCTGACCTGCAAGCTCGCCTACCCGTTGCCCGCGCAGGGATTACGCAGATCGACCAGGATTTGCTCGGCGGCAGCGGGTTGTGGCTGCGCGCCGAACCCGATGAAGATGCGGCGCAGGCTGATGCACTGGCGGCAATCATCAGCATGAGGCTGACCGCATGAGCCGCCGGTTCGCCCTGTTCCACTGTGAAGGCAACCAGCTGGTCGGCACGCTCGATCCGGCGGCGGCGACCACCGGCTTGCTGATCGTCAGCGGCGGTAACGAGCTGCGCGCCGGGCCCTGGGGCAGCCAGGCGCAGATCGCCGAACGGGTTGCAGCGGCGGGCTTCCCGGTGTTCCGGTTTGACCGGCGCGGAGTGGGTGACAGCGAAGGTCCGAACGGCGGATTTGAAACCGCCGCACCCGATATCGCCGCCGCCGTTTCGGCGTTTCGCGCGCATGTGCCCACGTTGCGGCGGGTGGTCGCCTATGGCAATTGCGACGGGGCGAGCGCGCTGATGCTGGCGGGCGGCGCTGGAACTTCGGCGCTGGTGCTGGCCAACCCCTGGACCTTCGATCCCGAGCCTGAGCCAGTTGCTCCGGACGAACAGCCTGCCGAACCCGCGCCGCTCCCACCATCGGCCTTGCGCGCGCATTACCTGCGCCGCCTGACCGATCCCAGGGCGCTGTGGCGGCTGCTGACCGGCAAAGTCAAAGTTGGCCAGCTGGCGAGCAGTTTGGGCGGAGCCGTGCGGTCCGACGGTCCGCGCACCGCCTTGGCCGAACGGATGGTGGCCGGGCTGGCGGACTATGCCGGACCGGTCACGATCTTGCTGGCCGACCGGGATCGCACCGCGCAGGCGTTCTGCGCCAATTGGGACAAGGCTGACCCGCGCCTGCGGACCTGCCCCGATGCCAGCCACAGTTTTATCGAGGCCCAGGCTCGGATCTGGCTGCTGGGGCAGTTGCTGGCTGCCTTACGCGGTATCGATACGGCCCCGCGTTGACGCGGCGCGCGGTTCCGCGCAAAGCCTGCCGCCATGACGATTCACGGCCCCACCTCGAACAGCTTCATCTCGCAGCGGCTGCGGCTGCATTACGTCGATTGGGGCAACCGCGATGCCCCGCCGCTGATCCTGCAACACGGTGGGCGCGATCATTGCCGCAGCTGGGATTGGGTGGCGGAAGAGCTGGCGAAAGACTGGCACGTGATCGCGCCCGACCTGCGCGGCCATGGCGACAGCGCCTGGGCCCCCGATGGCAATTATGAAATGGCGGCCTTCGTTTATGATTTTACCCAACTGATTCACACGCTGGGGCATGATCAGGTGACGATCGTTGCGCATTCGTTGGGCGGGAATGTTTCTTCAAGGTTTACCGGACTTTATCCGGAGAAGGTGCGGAAGTTTGTTAATATCGAGGGGCTCGGCCCCTCGCCCAAGGTCCGCGCCGAGCGCGATGCGGCAGGCTATGCCAACCGCTTTCGGGATTGGATCGACAAGCGCCGGGGGGCGGCGGGCCGGATCCCGCGCCGCTATCCGACCATCGAGGCGGCTTATGCCCGGATGAAGGAAGAAAACAGCTTTCTGACCGACGAACAGGCGCGCCACCTGACGATCCATGGGGCCAGCCGCAATGAGGATGGCACGTGGAGCTGGAAGTTCGATCCCTACCTGAACGTTTGGCCGTTCGAGGACGTGCCCGAAGACCGGACCAACGAGTTGTGGGCAGCAATGACGTGCCCGATGCTGTTGCTGTATGGCGCCAATTCATGGGCCTCCAATCCAGAGAAGGACGGGCGGCTGGACGTGTTCAATAACGATCCGCAAGTGATCGAATTCGAGAACGCCGGGCATTGGCTGCACCATGACCAGTTTGACCGGTTCATGGCCGAACTGCGGGCGTTTCTTTAGAGTGATTTCAAGCAATGAATCAGTCGCCAGGGTGACACTGTCACCCTAATGTTAATAGCATTAATCTTGTTTTAGAATGATTTAGCTCATGTAAAGTGGGTGACACTTTGCAAGAAAAATGCAAACTGCGGCCCAGCCAATCAGCAAGCGCAACGCTTAGCAGGCCAAGCCATTGTAGGAAAACTTAACCGCATCACGCGCTACATTTCCAGATAGGCTTCGCGCAACCGCTCCAGCTGCGCTGCATCCAGACCCAGCACCGCATCCAGATAGCGTTCGAATGAGCCATGCTGCGCCTCCACCGCGGCGAAGGCGGTGGTCAGATAGTCCGCCTCTACCCCCCACAACGCGCGCAGGGTCACGGGATCAAGCGCGGCATAGCGCGGCATGTCGCGGAATGCGCCCGAGGC
>JANORN010000171.1:0-2092 GCA_031415355.1 Novosphingobium sp.
TCACTGGGCGTCCGACTGGCGGCCGCCTGCGCAGCGGCGAGCACGGCGGGCGGGTGGCTGGCGGGCACTTGAAACTGCTCGCGGATAGCGGTCAGCCCTTCGGTGAGCAGGCGGTCAGGATCGCGCAGAATTTTCATGGGCGGGTTCTCATCCGCCGCGGCTTGCCAAGCGGCGGAGCGTTACGCAAGGGCCCGCAGGATCAGGGTGGGAACGCGATGCCCTAAGACGCCATCCACGTCGCCGGCGGCGAGCGCGGCTACTTGTGCTTGCCAGTCTGGGGGCAGCAGGCCAGCCTCGTCCAGATCAAGGCAATGCAGGCGGGACAGCGCTGGCCGCATCACGGATCGACATAGACAGCCGGGCGCTTCTCCATTTGGCTCATCACGGCTTCGATCTGGTTTTTGGTGCCAATCAAGGCCTGCTGCTCCACGCTTTCGGCCATCAGGATTTCGTCAGTGCCGGTCTCAAGATAGCGATTAAACAAGCGTTTTGCGGCGCGCTGAGCGTGGGGATTGCGGTTGGCGATATCCTCGGCAATCGCCGTGGCGCGAGCGTGCGGATTGGCATCGACCAGCGTGGCAAAGCCATAATCGCCAGCCTGCTCGCCGGTGAATTCGCGGTTGGTATAGGTCAGTTCGCGCAGCACATCATCGCGGACCATGCCCTTCCACAGCGCATAGCCGCCCATGTCTGGCACCAGTCCCCACTTCAGTTCCATCACCGCCAGGCGCGCCGCCGGATGGACCACGCGCACATCAGCCCCGCTGGCGATCTGCAAGCCGCCGCCAAAGCAGACCCCGTGGACCGCCGCGATCACCGGCACCGGCAGCTTGCGCCACTGCATCGCTACTTGCTGGGGCAGGTTGGCATTGCCGTGGCTACGCTCGGTCAGCGGCGCGCGATCATGCCGGGCGGTGTTGGCCATCGATGCCATGTCCAGCCCGGCGCAGAATGACCGCCCCTCGCCTGACAGGACCACACAGCGCAGCCCCGGCAGGTCGTGCAGATACTGGCCAGCTTCGATCAGCGCGGCAAACATGTCCGGATCCAGCGCGTTCATCTTGTCCGCCCGGATCATGCGCACCTGCGCTACCCCGGTGCTGCTGACAGCGATGGCTACCCGCTCATTGGTTCTGAATTCCGGCTTCATGATCCGCATCCTGTTGCTGTTTGGCAGCTTCGTCGCCCAATCTGAGGTAGTCGTCCAGCAACAATTGCTCGGGCTGAAAATTGAATGCCACTGCTGGTAGGCGAAGCCGGTAGCAACCGTCCCGCGCGGTTTCGATCAAAGCGGTCACGCCAAAATCTCGCAATCTGGCGCGTAGCCGACTGATGTGGACCGCCAGGCTGTTGGTTTCTGGGCGGAACAGCTGTCCCCACAATTCGCGGCGCAAGTCAGCCTGATTGGTCCATTCCCCCGGCAGCGCCGCCAGCCGCCACAGCAGCGCGAATTCGCGTGGGTGCAGGCGCAGCCGCCGCTGGTCAATCCGGGCATCGCGGTCCAGCAGATCGAGCGTCAGCGGGCCTGCTGCGCGCGAGCGTGGGAGCAGTTGCATCACGTGCGTCACCCGCGCCGCGCGGAGCTCCAGTTCGGGCAGATCGGCGGCAGTGCCCAGCACATCGCCCAGGCCCCGTTGCAGCCAGCGCAGCCGCTGTGCCGCATCGTCCACCCCCAGCGCGAGCGTGGTCCGCCGCACAGCCAACGGGGCAGTGTTCAGCTTGTCGCGCTCCGCCGAGGTCAAGCCACTGGGCTGCGCCAGAATGATCGTGCCGTCGGTGGCATCCTGCGCCAGGCCGGTGCCGACCAGTTGCCAGCCTGCCTTGCGCAGATCCCACGCCGCCGGGATGGGCATGGCCCCACACCAGCGAAAAGATCGCGCGCCGCCCACCGCCCAACACCCCCAACGACACCTGAGTCAGGCGTCGTTGGTAGTGTTAACATCGCAAGCGTAAATTAAAGCCTACAACTGGAACCAAGTTGGATGTATCGTTAGATCATTGGTTAAGCAGCGGAAGAATTAACCCCCATCGATTGCAAGTAGCGTTTGATATTTCTTGCAGCCTGGCGCAGTCTTTGTTCATTTTCCACCAT
>JANORN010000172.1:0-9542 GCA_031415355.1 Novosphingobium sp.
CGCCATAGGGCTTGCGCGCGCGAAAATAGCCATTGCCCTGCACGTCGGTGCCCATTTTTTCGCCAGTCAGCGCAGAATTGAGCAACGTGCCAAGCGTCGCGCCGTCCCACCAGGTGAAGATCTTGCCGAGAATTCCCATGGGCAGCGCGTTAGCGGAACTGGGGGCGGGTGGGCAAGCGGATATGCCGGAGAGCGGCGTGGGGGCGGCGGGAGCTGCTCGCGGCGAGCCGGAGGCAAACCAGTCCGGCTGGGGACGCGCTGGCAATGGCCGATTTCTGCGCAAGGTTACACATAAACGGTCGCACCACGCAGGCCGGTTGTGCGGCGCGCGCGACGGGCGCAGGTGCGCGTGACGGCGGCGGGCGAAGCGGAGGTGTCTGGTTTGGGCATCGAACAGGGTAAGCCAGATTTCGGCGCTGTAGGACAATGGTTTTTGGGGGCAGAGCGGCTTATTCCCCTCCCCACTGGGAAGGGGCAACCTCTTGCTCCCCTACCCGTTGGGGAGGGGTGGGGGTTGGGGGTTCGACGCCAGCAAGGACGCACGGCCTATCGGCCCCGCTCCCCCATCCCCAACCCTTCCCCGGCGAGGAAGGGAGTTTGGGCAGTGCTGACGTGAGGTGGCTTGCATCAAACACACATTCGCCGGATCATGCGGATTGTGGCACACGAACAAACGCAATTGATCGCCAAATGGCAGGAGCTTCACGATAGAATTGACTGACGCCCAATTCGCCGCCGCGACTGAACGCGGACGGATCGCGCTCGAAACTGAACCCCGCGCCATTGCCGCGCGCTCTGATGCCAAGGTTAAGCGGATCGTGGTGGAACTGACCAGCGGCGCAACCTTCGCCTTCCCGCCCGCGCTGGTCGAGGGGCTGTGTGATGCTAGCCCTGACGATCTGGCCGAGATCGAACTCAGCCCTTCCGGCTTTGGCCTGCACTGGCCCCGCCTGGATGAAGACTACCGCGTCAGTGGCCTGATGAACGGCATTTTCGGCACCGCCAAATGGCTCGCCGCCCGCGCCGGGCGCGGCGCGTCAGACGCCAAGGCCGCAGCAGCGCGGGTGAATGGCGCGAAGGGTGGCAGGCCGAGGAAGGCGGGGTGAGGGGGTGCTTGTACCCGTCACTGCAATTCCAATCGTAACGAAGAAGTGCTATACTACGCATCATGTCCCGCAGCCGCAAAACGACACCGATTACGGGCATGTCCAACGCTGAGAGCGACAAGGCGTGGAAGCAGGCATCATCGCGCAAAGTCCGCCGCACCGTTCGGCAGCGATTGGATGGAACAGGCGACAGCGATGCCGTTCCGTCAAAGCGCTATGAGCTGGTCAATCCGGCGTCATCAGACAAAGACGGAAAACAGTGGCTGGGTGATGGGTTTGCGAAGTTGATGCGAAAGTGAGTTTGGGGGATTTCAAACTACTGCCGCCATCCGAGGAGATTTGTGTGTCAGGCGCTTCACTCAAGAGTCTATCGAAAGATGTCCCGGGGGGCTTAGAAGCACTCAACATCATAAGGTCAAGCATCCACCACAGCGATCGGGAGATTGCAATAGTGTGTACTTCGTTGCTGGAGTACTCCCTTGGCAATCTCTTGGAGCGAAGCTTCCGTAATTTAAGCTCAGATCAGCGACGGGAATTATTCGAAGGGACAGCTCCACTTTCTACATTTTCCGCTAGGATCGCAATCTCATATGCCCTCGCCATTGTAGACAAATCAATCAAATCAGACCTCGACTTAGTTCGACAAATACGCAACGCATTTGCCCACACCATAAAGCCGCTGAATTTCGATACTCCCGTAATTGCAGATTGTTGCAAACGACTGCTTGCGCCGGAAGAATTGCATCCGCCCAAAAAGGGGAATGCAAATTTCTCTCATAAATCGCGCTTTCTAATTACCGTTGAAGGGTTGTGGTTTTTCTTGCAGGGGCCAATGACGGGAAGTCAGATACGGACTGTTACGCGGCCAAAAATATCGCCACAGACTTCTGATCAAACGTAGCGCGCAAAACTTGGAGTGTGTAGGCTACGCGACCCCCCTCACCACTCAACCCGATCCCCCGCAACAATCCCCAGTGCCTTCGCGCGCCCACCGTTCAGTTCCAGCACGGCCTTGACCGGCCCGACCGAGACCAGCGGCGTTTCATCATAAGGAATCGCGTTCGCAGCGATGTTGGCGATGCGGCCGTCGGGGCTCACGAAGATCAGGTCGAGCGGGATTACGGTGTTGCGCATCCAGAAGCTGGCGCCGCGCGGGGGGGCCATCGGGAAGATCATCCCTTCGTTCGCGCCCATGGCGTTGCGAAACATCAGGCCTTTGGATTGTTCTTTGCCCGTGGCGGCGACTTCGACGCGGAAGGCGTGGCGTTTTCCGCCCGTGCTGATCACGGTCAGCGGCACCACCCGCAGGCCGGATTCGGGGTGGACGCTATCGGCCTGCGTGGAGGTCGCCGCGTCGCTCGATCCAGGGGCGCAACTGGCCGCTGCCAGCAGGAACGCGACGGGCATGAACAGCAGCAGGCGCATCATTCGTCTCCGGGTTCGGCGGCCCAGTCCTCAGCCGCTGCGATGCTGACGGCATTGACCAAAACCCGCGCGCTGTCGAGGGGGTGCCCGGCGCGCAGCAGTGCGGACAGCTGCTTTTCGCGCAAAGGGCGCTCGGGCAGGGTGTGGCCAAACGGCCCGAACCGGCGCTTCCTCGCCATCGCCAGCGCGGCGGCGCGCTGTTCACACACGCCCGAGCGGACTTCCGCGCGCACCTCCGCCGCGATCCCCGCCGCGCCAAGGGCTTGCCCGATCCGCCGCTCGCCATAGCCGCGCCGCAGCAGGCTGCCGCTTTTGGCGCGGGCATAGGCGGTGTCGTCGATGTACCCGGCCTCAACATAGCGCGCGACCAGCGCGGCCAGATCGGGCGGATCGTCCCCCGACCAACCGCGTTCGCGCAGCTTGCGCCGCAAGTAATCCTCCAGCTTCGCCGCCGAGGTGGCAAAGCGCGCCACATAGGCCAGCGCCAGATCGTTCAGCCGTGCGGGCTCGAGCGGCTTTGGCGGCGGCTTTTCGCGCCGTTTGCCGGGATCGCGCGCGGCGGATCGAGAGGACGAAAAGGGCGGCATTGCCCTAATCGTGCCACAGTCCGCCGCAAATGGGGAGCTAAGACACGGCGAATTTACCGTCTCGCGCACGTTTTCTTTGGTGAGACCAGCAAATGGTCCATTAAAAAGCAATGGGTTATGCAACTGATGAATGATGTGACAACGCTGGAAGCGGTGCTGGTTCCGACGCCCCATATGGACGTTTTGCCGCGACGGTTCGCCGATTTTGCCACATTCGGCGCAGCGCTGGACTATGCCGCCACCGGCGAGCGCGGGCTCAATTTCCACGATCCGCGCGGCAATCTGGCGCGGGTCTATCCCTTCCGCGAACTGCGCAGCGATGCGCTGGCGATGGCGCATCGGTTGGTGGCGCACGGCGTGAAAAAAGGCGACCGCGTTGCGCTGGTGGCTGAAACCGGGCCGGAGTTTGCCGCGCTGTTTTGCGGCGCGGTCTATGCCGGGGCCTGGCCGGTGCCACTGCCACTGCCGACCAGCTTTGGCGGCAAGGACAGTTATATCGATCAGCTGACGGTGCAACTGGGCAGCAGCGATCCGCTGATCTTGTTTTACCCCGCCGAAATCGCCGAAATGGCCGGGGCCGCCGCCGCACGGCAGGGCTGCCAGGGGATGAGCTGGGAAGACTTTACCAAGGTCGATGCCGCGCCGCGCGCACTGCCCGCCATCACGTCCGACGATATCTGCTATCTGCAATATTCCAGCGGATCGACCCGCTTTCCCCACGGCGTCGCGGTAACGCACGCGGCGCTGCTCAACAATCTGGCGGGCCACGCGCACGGGATGCAGGTGCAGCAGGAGGACCGCTGTATCTCGTGGTTGCCGTGGTATCATGATATGGGGCTGGTCGGCTGTTTCCTGTCGCTGATCGCCAACCAGATTTCGGGCGATTTCATCAAGACCGAAGACTTCGCGCGCCGCCCGCTGGCGTGGCTGGACATGATCAGCCGCAATCCGGGCAATTCGTGTTCGTACTCGCCCACCTTTGGCTACGACATCTGCGCGCGGCGCATTTCCAGCCAGAGCCATGTGGCCGACCGGTTTGACCTGTCGCGTTGGCGGATCGCGGGCAACGGGGCGGACATGATCCGGCCCGACGTGATGCAGGGCTTCGTCAATGCCTTCGCCCCTGCCGGGTTCAAGGCCAGCGCGTTTCTGCCCAGCTACGGCCTCGCTGAAGCCACCTTGGCGGTCACGATCATGCCGCCGGGTGAAGGGATCCGGGTCGAGCTGGTCGAGGAAGAGCGCCTGTCGGGCGCGCCGCGCGATCTCAGCCGCCCGGCGCGCTACCGCGCGATCGTCAATTGCGGCAAGGCGGTGAAAGACATGGCGCTGGAAGTGCGCGGCGAACGCGGCGCGGCCCTGCCCGATCACCATATCGGCAAGGTCTGGTGCAGCGGCCCCAGCGTGATGCATTCCTATTTCCGCGATCCCGAAGCCACTGCCGAATGCATGGTTGATGGCTGGCTGGATACCGGCGACATGGGCTATCTGGTTGACGGCTATCTGTTCATCGTCGGCCGCGCGAAGGACATGATCATCATCAACGGCAAGAACCATTGGCCGCAGGACATCGAATGGGCGGTGGAACAGCTACCCGGCTTCAACCACGGCGATATCGCGGCGTTCTCGGTGGAAATGGACAATGGCGAGGAAGCCCCCGCGGTGCTGGTCCACTGCCGCGTTTCGGACGAGGTCAAGCGCATCGAACTGCGCAACCTGATCCGCGACAAGGTGCGCTCGATCACCGGCATGAACTGCATCGTCGAACTGGTCCCCCCGCGCACCTTGCCGCGTACGTCATCGGGCAAGCTCAGCCGCGCGAAGGCGAAGAAACAGTACCTCTCAGGCGAAATCGCGCCATTCAAACTGGCGGCTTGAGCTGCTCAATCAAAACTTTTTCCGCAATTCATTGTAGCTTCAGCAAGCCTCTCGCAGCTTACCGAAACCAGCAAGAGGGGACTTGCGATGCGCTTGATTCAAACCGTCGCTTTTGCTGTGTCGTCGCTGCTGGCGCTGCTGCCCGTGATGTCCTCGGCACAAACTGATCCGGCACGGATCAACCCAGTTCTGACCGGTGCTACGCGCGGTATCGACAATAGCGAAAGCGCCGAAGCTTCCGCTCGGCTCGATATTCGCGAGCTCAAAGTAGATGTCCGCGTGGCGTCGCACACCGCTTCGGTCACACTCGAATTGCTGATCGCAACTGCGCAGGATGCGAATCAGGACGAAGCGCGGCTGCGGCTGGTGCTGCCCAATGACGCAGTGGTCACCGGCTACGCGCTCGATGTCGAAGGCAAGATGATCCCGGGCCAGTTGCTGGAACAGCCCAAGGCGCGCAACGTCTACCAGGATCAGGTCCGGCGCGGGATCGACCCGGGACTGGCCGAGGTCAGCGCACAGAACGTGTTTTCAACCCAAATCTATCCGGTCACCCCGGATCATCCGCGGCGCATCCGGGTGAGCTTTGTCGCACCGTTCGATCCCGCCATGGGCTTCGACCTGCCGTTGGCGAGCGCGGGCAAGGTAGGCAGCTATGCGCTCAACCTCAGCATCGAGGGCTACGCCGAACAGCCCGCGGTTCGCCTGGCCGGCAAGGCTATCGCTCTGCGCAAAGACGGCACGCGCTGGACTGGGGCCGCCACCGGTCAAGGCCAGCCGCTGCCCGGCGGGATGACGGTTAGTGGCGGTGCGCTGGAGCGCCCGTTGACGCTGGTGCGCCATACCAATGGCCGCGAATTCTTCGTGATCGCCGATCAGAGCGATGCCGCCAGCGCAGCACCGCAACCCGGTGGACGGCTGCGGGTTTACTGGGACCGCTCGCTCTCGCACCGAGACGACCGGCGCGAGGACGAGGTCGCGGCCCTGACGGCGCTGGTCGAGAAGCTGGGACCTGAGGGGATCGATCTGATCACTTTCGCCAGCGACAGGCCGCAGGTCGTATCTGTTGCTGACAGCGCCAGTCTGCGCGCGGCGCTGGCCGCAGTGACTCATCGCGGCGGCACCTCGCTTGCCGGGCTCGATGCGCTGAATCTGCCCGAAGCGCGGCAATGCGTCATGGTGTTCGACGGACAACTGACGATTGATCAGTCGGCGGAGTTCGACCCCGATTGCCCGCTTTCGGTGCTGACCTCCTCGGACGGAGCCAACGGCGCGCGGCTTGGGCGGATGGCGCAGCGCCAGCGCGGACGGTTCGTGCGGGTCCAGCCGGGCAAAGGCACAGAGGCCGGGGCGGAACTGGCGAACGGCGGTTACTCGGTTGCCTCGGTACGTGATGAGGATGGCCGCCGTTTGCGCTTCCGCGCCTTGCCTGCCCCTGCAGGCGCTTGGTTGCTGGTTGGCGAAGTCCCGCGCCGACAGCGCATGCCAAGCGGCGGGACGGTGCGGGTGCGGGTGAGTACTCCGGGCGGCGGGATCGTCGCGCGCAGCTACGAACTGGCCGGAACGCCGCTGGCAAGCGACGCCGCCGGGGTGCTGTGGGCGAGCGAACAGGTTGCCGAATTGGGCGACGACCCGGTGCGGCACAAAGACATGGTCGAACTCGCGCAAAAGTTTCAGGTGGCCGGGCCGGACATGGCCTTCCTCGTGCTCGAAACCCCGCAACAGTACCTCCAGGCCGACATCGCTCCCCCCAAAGACTTTGCCAGAGAATGGCAGGAGCAATACCGCGAAGCCCGCGCAGAACGCGAGCAGGACCGTGGCGATGCGCGCGCCGAACGGCTCAAATTCGTGCTCGAACGCTGGACGACACGCAAGGAGTGGTGGGGCAAGCGGTTTACTCCGCGTAGGCGCCGGGCCGATGATCAGGACCAGCAAGCGGTGGGTGCGCCGCCAGCTCCTGCGCCTGCGTCTGCTTACGCACCCCCGCCAGCGATGATAGTGCGGCCGGAAGCGCTGGACGATGCCGCAGCCGCTGCGACGGACGCCGCCGCTCCGCGAGAACTCACCGCGGGCGGCGAAACTGACGACGACAATGCCAACATCGTCGTCACCGGAACGATGGTAAGCCGCCCGAATTATGCCTCGGCCTCCCCGGTCATGTCAGTTGGCGGCGAGCAATTACAGGCAGAGGTCAAGATTGACCTTGAAAACCTGATCGCCGACCGCCCCTATATCAAGGCGCTCGATGCGGCTCCCGCTTACCAGCGATTGGCGGTTCTGGCCGAGCAGGAGCAGGCCTATGGCGCGACCCCGGCGTTCTACCTCGACACCGCCGAATGGTTCCGCGCCAAGGGCGATGCGGCCAGCGCATCGCTGCTGTTGCTGTCCGCGCTTGAGCTCGACAATTCTGACGACGAAACCCGCCAGATCGTCGCGTTCCGGCTGGAACGCGACGGGCAGTTCGACCGCGCCGTCGCGATGGCCGAGCGGCTCGCGGCCAATGCCGGGTTCCGCCCGCAGCCCAAACGTGACCTAGCGTTGGCCTTGATTGCGCGCGGCAAAGCACTGGGCCAAGGCAGCGCCGACCTCGAACGCGCCTTCGCGCTGCTTGCCGCAGTCGCGCTCGATGTCGAAGGCGTCGATTTCGGCGATGATTACGAAGGCCTCGAAACAATTGCACTAATGGAAGCCAATGCCCTGATCCCCCAGATCGAGGCGCGCGGCGGGCGCTGGGAACTCGATCCGCGATTGGTCGGCAAGCTCGACACCGATGCGCGGATCGTGATCGAGTGGACCGCCGATGACGCCGACATCGACCTGTGGGTCGACGAGCCTAATGGCGAACGGGTCTTTTACAGCAACAAGATCTCCAGCGCGGGCGGACAGATTTCCAATGATATGACCGATGGCTATGGCCCCGAAGAATACGCAATTCGCCGCGCTCCGCCCGGCGAATATCAGGTCCGCGTCAACGGTTACGACGCCGACCGGCTCAATCCTAACGGCCCCGGCCACGTGCTGATCCGCCTGACCCGCAATTTTGCGCGAAGCAGCGAACAATCGGTACTGGTCGACGTCGATCTGGCCTTTCAGCAGGGCCGTGATCGCGACACAGAGTCCGGCAAGAAGCCGATTGCGCTGCTCAAAGTCGGGCCTTAGTCGCGCTCCGCCCCTGTCTTACCGCAACAATACAGCTTGCACTCGCGCCCGGCGCGCACCATGTTATCGGAACCGTTCACCTATGCGGATTGCTGACTCATGGCCTCGACCCCGACTATCACTGAAACCGTTGCCCCCGCATTGACCTTGACCGCGCCCGATCCGGTGCCGGTGGTGCGGGCGGAGCAGGCCATCGGGCTGGTTCCGGTGTCTGATGACAAGAAGTCCAAGCTGGACCAGAAGGTCGAAAGCTTTGTCACCGATCTGGTCGCGTCCGATGCCAATTCGCCCGAATTCGGCAAAAAGGTGGATCAGCTGACCGCGATGGGGCGCAAGGAAATCATGGCGGCGGCGGGCATGTCCAACCGCTTTCTGGACCGTCCGGTGCGCGCGATGGACAAGGATTCGGGCGTCGGTGCAGACCTGGCGGAACTGCGCCGCACGATTGAAGAGCTTGATCCGGGCCGCAAGGGCAAGCTCAGCTCGGGCCGCAAGTTTCTGGGGATCATCCCGTTCGGCAACAGCTTGAAAAAGTACTTTGACAGCTATCAATCCAGCCAGGGCCACATCCAGGCGATCCTTGCGCGGCTTTCGTCGGGCAAGGACGAGCTGTTGATGGACAATGCCGCGATTGACGTGGAGCGGATGAAGCTGTGGGAAGCGATGGGCGCACTGGAGCAGATGATCCACATCAGCCGCGCGCTCGATACCCGGCTGGAAGAAACCGCAGCCGATCTGGATTCGAGCGATCCGGCCAAGGCGAAGGCGCTGCGCGAATCCGCGCTGTTCTATGTCCGCCAGCGCACCCAGGATCTGCTGACCCAGATGGCGGTGACGGTGCAGGGTTATCTGGCGCTCGATCTGGTCAAGAAGAACAACGTGGAGCTGGTCAAAGGCGTGGACCGCGCCAGCACCACCACGGTCGGCGCGCTGCGCACGGCGGTAACCGTGGCGCAGGCGATGACCAACCAGCGGCTGGTGCTGCAACAGATCACCGCGCTGAACGAAACCACCGCGAACATCATCGATTCCACTGGCACCTTGCTGCGCGAACAAACCGGCAAGATCCACGAACAGGCCGCCAGCGCAACGATCCCGATCGAAGTGCTGCAACGCGCGTTCCAGAATATCTATGACACGATGGACAACATCGACACCTTCAAGGTCAAGGCGCTGGAAAGCATGAAGACCACGGTCACCACGCTGACCAGCGAGGTGGAAAAGTCCAGGGGCTATATCGCCCGCGCCGAAGGGCAAGCCCAAGCCGCCAAGGCTGCGGATGCGCCGAACCTGTTGAGCCTGGAGAGCTGAGCGTGGGCTTCGACCTGCTTCGATCCTTCCCATTTTGCGCAGCCAAATGGGGAGGTGGCAGTTCCGCAGGAACTGACGG
>JANORN010000173.1:0-2397 GCA_031415355.1 Novosphingobium sp.
GCGGCGACGCGCTGGGCCTGCGCGCGGCCTGGGGGATGTTGCAGGGGCGGTATGGGTGACGCAACAAGTGCGATTGCAGATCAGTAAAAACGTGTCATTGTGACGACCGGAGTTTTATGAACAGGGGCCGGAAGCCAATGAAGATCGCTAAGAAGACGCAAGACAGGCTCACTTCCGGACTTAAGCGGTATCAACCGATCGTGCGCAAGCTTGCCGAACGAGACATTTCCGAAGCTGATACAGTCACCGTGATCAAGGATATGCTCACCGACATATTCGGATATGACAAATACGCCGAGCTGACCAGCGAGCAGCAAATTCGCGGTACATTTTGCGACTTGGCAATCCGTGTCGAGGGTAAAATTCACTACTTGGCGGAAGTGAAATCCGCCGGAACAACCCTGAACGACAACCATCTTCGTCAAGCGGTCAATTACGGTGCGCATCAAGGGATCGAATGGATCATCCTGACCAACGCGATCATCTGGAAGGTTTACCGGATAAAATTCGGCCAGCCGATTGATTGGGAAGAAGTTTATTGCTTTGATATGGGTGCCTTATCCACCCGGTCACAAGACGATCTCGGCAAACTATTCATGCTCTGCCGCGAGAGCATCTCGTCCGACGCGCTTGAGGCGTATCATCGGCAAGCGCAAATTCTGAACCGGTTCGTGTTGGCAGAATTGCTGCAAAACGATGCGATTGTGGGCGTATTGCGCAAAGAGGTCCGAAGGCTGTTTGATGGGATGAAAGTTTCTGATGAAGAACTGCGCATCCTCCTTACTAACGACATTATCAAGCGCGACGCACTCGATGGCGATGCCCCCAAAGCGGCGAAGGCCTTGATCAAAAAAGCGGAGGGGACCTTGGCCCGCAAAGCAGCCAAGGCAGTTCAAGCGACTAGCTAGAAATGCTTAGTCCGCGCAGGAATCCGATTGCAGGACTGAGGGCGGTATGGATAACTTGATCATCGGCCCAAGCGGGGCTAATCGCGCGCACTTCATGTTGCTGGGGCCCGATGATTTGACCGCAAGCGCACTTTCGGCAGCGCAGTTTACGCTGAGCGGCCCAGCCGCGGCGCTGGACGCGCCGCACTGGCCGGTGCGCGGCGATTTGGCGCATGTGCGGTTGGCGGGGCGCGTGTTCGTGCCGCACTATGCCGCGCCGATGCCGCGCGATGTGGTTGCTGGCGGAGCCAGCCTGCGGGTCGAGCCTCGGGCCGATGCAGATCTGCGCGAAGCGCTGGCGGGCGGCACGCTGTTCAATGTGCTCGACATCTCCGGCGGCTGGGCCTGGGGGCAGGTCGGCGAAGACGGCTTTGTCGGCTATCTGCCAGTTGCTGCGCTGGAACCATGAATCACACGGTTTTCATTGATGGCGCGGCGGGCACTACCGGACTTGAGATAGCCAGCCGCCTAGCCCCCCGCGCTGAATTCGAACTGCTGATCCTGGACAATCAGGCGCGGAAGAGCGCTGACGCACGGCGCGATGCCTATCACGCGGCGGACTTTGCGGTGCTGTGCTTGCCCGATGATGCCGCGATTGAGGCGGTGACGCTGGCGCAAGGCAGCGCGTGCCGGATCATCGATGCGTCCAGCGCGCACCGCGTTGCGCCGGACTGGACTTACGGTTTCCCCGAACTGACCGGGCGGGATGACGTGGCGGCGGCAGACCGCGTCAGCAACCCCGGCTGCTATCCCACCGGCTTTGCCGCGCTGCTCGCGCCGCTGATCCGGTTCGGCTTGCTGCCCGCCGACTGGCCCTATCTGTGCCACGCCGTCTCTGGCTATTCGGGCGGCGGCAAGGCGATGATCGCGCGGTTTGCGGCAGAACCGGACATTGCTTATCGCAGTTATGGCCTGGCCATGGGGCATAAGCACGTGCCCGAAATGCAGCACTATACCGGACTGGCCCACGCGCCGATCTTTGCCCCCGCCGTAATCCCGGCGCATCGCGGAATGTTGGTGGAGGTGCCGCTGCATCTGGGCCTGATGCCGCGCGCTGCGCCGACCGACGGCCTGCGCGATTGCCTGGTCGATTTCTACGCCAGCAGCGCCGTGGTGAAAGTCCATCAGGATACCCCTGACTAACTTTTGCTGCACCGCGCCGCCCCGCCCAGCGACCGGCTGGACCTGTTGGTGTTGGGCGCGCGCGATGGCAATCAGGCGCGGCTGGTGGCGCGGCTCGACAATCTGGGCAAAGGCGCCAGCGGCGCAGCGGTGCAGAACCTGAACCTGATGGCCGGGCTGGTCGAGACGGCCGGGCTGGTGTTGTAGGAAGCAACGGCGGAGTGGCAGCAACCTTCCTCTCCCGTGGGAGAGGGGGACCATCCGCAGGATGGTGGAGTGGCACAGGCTGGTACTCCGGGCCTCGCAGCAGCGCGCCGGTGCCGGTAAG
>JANORN010000174.1:0-9127 GCA_031415355.1 Novosphingobium sp.
GGACCGCGACCTGGACATGATCGATTGCCGCGCGGCTCATCAAATTCTTGAGCTGGGTATCGCTGACTATCCGCAGGCCCATATTGCCGGGGCTGTCGGCATAGGGTGCCTTGAGCGCCGCCCCGCGCGAACCCAGCGCGCCGTCGAGGTACAGCTTCACCCCGTTCAATCGCAGCCGGTCGTCATAGAGCCACGGCGTCGGCCCCGGACCGCCGATCAGCGACATCGCCTCCACCCCCGAAGCATAGGCCATGATCCGGACCCGCAGCTGGCCTGAATCGCCGGCGCGGCGGTACGCCTGCCAGTCCTCGATCGAGGTGCCCATGTCGGCCACCCCGGTCACCCCGCGCCTGGCGAGCAGTTCCTGCGCGGTGGCGAGCGCCAGATCGCGGTCTTCGGGGCGCGGCGCGGGCACGGCCTTGCCGACCAGTTCCATCGCATTGTCCACCAGCACGCCGCTGGGCTTGCCGCCCGGCACTGCGCGTTCAATCCGGCCACCGGCGGGGTCGCGGGTGGTAGCGGTGACCCCAGCCGCAGTGAGAGCGCGGCTGTTGGCCCAACCGGCATGGCCATCGACCCGTTCCAGCCAGACCGGCTTGTCGGCCACAACTGCGTCCAGTTCCGCCGCCGTCGGGAACCGGCCCAGTCCCCACAGCTCCTGATTCCACCCGCGCCCGATGATCCACGGGCGATCGGGATGCGCCGCCGCATAGGCCGCGATTCGTGCCTGGGCTTCCGCCAGCGAGCGCGTGTCCGACAGGTCCAGCGTCAGCGCGGCAAAGCCGATGCCCATCACATGAACGTGAGCATCGATCAGCCCGGGCAAGGCCACGCGGCCCTTGCCGTCCAGCCGGTAATCGACCTTGGCGGGCCGCTTGTCCCCGCGCCGGAACACCTGTTCGATCCGGCCATCATCGCCGATCAGCACCCCGGTAAAGCGTTCAATCCGGCCTTCGGCGTTCAGCGTGATGCCTTCGACGTTATCGATCAGCGTATCGGCCAGCGCAGGGGTGGGCAGGGCGAGGAGGAGAGCGAGCGCCAGCATCCTCCCCGTTCGGGGAGGGGGACCCGCGTTGCTGGTGGAGGGGCACAAGCAGATACTCCTGAGCTTTCGAGGCTGGGAGTACCGGCTGGTGCCGCTCCACCATCCTGCGGATGGTCCCCCTCCCCGAACGGGGAGGATGGCGTTGTGGCCCGGTTTCTTGTCATCCATCACTTCGTCCCCCGCTTCGGCAAGCGCCGCACCAGCGCGGACGTGTCTTGCCGCCCGCCGCCCATGGCCTGCACTTCAGCATAGAACTGATCGATCAGCGCAGTTACGGGCAGTGCGGTGCCCAGCGCGCGGCCTTCGTCCAGCGTCAACCCCAGATCCTTGCGCATCCAGTCAATCGCAAAGCCGAAATCAAATTCGTCCTTGGCCATGGTGTGCCAGCGGTTGTCCATCTGCCACGATTGCGAGGCTCCGCCGGAGATCGCTTCGTAGACTTTGTCGAGATCAAGATGCGCCGCCTCGGCAAAGCGCAGCGCTTCGGACAGCGTGGCGATGATCCCGGAAAAGGCGATCTGGTTGACCATCTTGGTGGTCTGCCCCGCGCCCGCCTTGCCCACGTGGACGATCCGTTTGGTATAGGCCGCCATGATCGGCGTTGCCGCTTCGATCGCATCGGCCCGCCCGCCGCACATCACGGTCAGTTGGCCGTTTTCCGCTCCGGCTTGCCCGCCGGTGACGGGGGCATCGACGCAGTGGACCTGCAAATCGCGCGCTTCCACCGCGATCTGCCGCGCGATCCGCGCGCTGACGGTGGTGTGATCGATAAACACCGCGTCCTGACCCAGCGTGGAAAATACGCCCGTCGGCCCCAGCACCACATCGGCCAGATCATCATCATTGCCCACGCAGGTTAGCACCGCGTCCGCGCCGTCCGCTGCTTCGGCGGGGCTATGCGCGATCCGCACGGTCAGCCCGGGGTTAGCCGCTTGCCATGCCGCCAGCCGCTGCGGGCTGCGGTTGTAGATCGTCAAGTGATGTCCGGCGGCTCCGATGTGACGGGCGATGGCTCCGCCCATTACGCCCAGGCCCAGGAAGGATACGTTGCGCTGCTCTGTCATGCCGCCATGTTTAGCCGCTTGTGCGCGCCGCGCCAGCCGCTATCGCTTGGGCCATGCAGTTCCTGGCCGATCCCCGCATCATCCGCGCCGCCAAGGCCGCTTTCTGGCTGGCGTTGATCTTTGCCTTTGTGATGGCGGTGCTGCCCAAACCGCCCAAGACGCCGCTGGATCAATATGGGGACAAGGTGATGCACATGCTGGCCTTCGCCACCTTGGCGGGCCTGGCGATGCTGGGCTGGGGCCGCGCGGCGCAGTGGCGGATTGTGGAGCGGCTGTGCTTTCTGGGCGCGGTGATCGAAGTGGTGCAATCGGTGCCGTGGCTGAACCGCACCTGCGATCTGCGCGATTGGCTGGCTGATTGTTTGGCGGTGGTGGTGACCGTGCTGATCAGCGGGTTCTTTCTGCCGCGCGAAGATTCGTCGGATTACGCCGAAGGATAGCGGTTTCAAAGCCTGTTGCTTTGGGTTACGGCCCGGCCACCATGCACCAGCCAGTCAACCAGTCCGCGCATGACGCCGCCGCGTCGTTCAGCCTTGCCGATGTTCGGGCAGCGGCGCAGCGGATTGACGGCGCCGTGGTACGCACCGATTGCGATTACAGCCGCACACTGAGCCAGATCACCGGTGCCGAAATCTGGCTGAAGTTTGAAAATCTGCAATTCACCTCGTCCTACAAGGAGCGCGGCGCGCTGAACGCGATGCTGCATTTGACGGCGGCGCAGCGCAGCACGGGCGTGATTGCGGCGTCGGCGGGCAATCACGCCCAGGGCTTGTCGTACCACGGCACCCGGTTGGGCATTGCTGTAACCATCGTGATGCCCAAGACCACGCCGTCAGTGAAGATCATGCAGACCGAGGCGGTCGGCGGAAAAGTGGTGCTGCATGGCGAAACCTTCGACGATGCCTATGCCCACGCGCGCGAACTGGAAGGCGAGCTGGGGCTGACCTTTATCCACCCGTTTGATGAGCTGCTGGTGGCTGCCGGGCAAGGCACGGTCGCGCTGGAAATGCTGGAAGACGTGCCCGAGCTGGACATGCTGGTGATCCCGGTTGGCGGCGGCGGGCTGGCATCGGGCATGGGCACGGCGGCGCGCGGGATCAAACCGGGGATCGGGCTGATTGGCGTGGAAGCCGAACTGTTTCCATCGATGTACAACCGGCTGAAGGGCACGCAATATCCGTGCGCGGGCGATACCCTGGCCGAAGGGATCGCGGTGAAGGAACCCGGCGCGTTCACCTCGCAAGTGCTGGCGGGGCTGCTCGATGATTTCCTGCTGGTCAGCGAAGGTCAACTGGAGAGCGCGGTGGCGCTGTTGTTGCAGATTGAAAAGACCGTGGTCGAAGGCGCGGGCGCGGCGGGCCTCGCGGCGGTGATGGCCCATCCGGAACAGTTCAAGGGCCGCAAGGTGGGCGTGGTGCTGACCGGAGGAAACATCGATACGCGGCTGCTCGCCAATGTGCTGCTGCGCGATCTGGCGCGCTCGGGGCGGCTCGCGCGGTTGCGGCTGACTTTGCAGGACCGGCCCGGCGCGCTGTTCAAGGTGATGGAGGAATTCAACCGCCACCAAGTGAACATCATCGAGATCTACCACCAGCGGATCTTCACCACGCTGCCGGCCAAGGGCCTGATCACCGACATCGAATGCGAAGCGCGCGACAAGGATCAGCTGGAGGCGCTGGTGCGCAGCCTGGTGGCCAAGGGCTATTCAGTCACGCAGGTCGACGTCGCGTGATCTGGGCCTGATCCGGTAACTGCCGCCCGCACAAGTGTCTCGATTTGTGACCTAACCCGGTGGTATTGGGACGGCTGTGCATAATAACGAAGCTGCAACCATGTTTCGTGGTTAAAACTCTTTCAACGCGGCTCACTGGCGCGCATAGTCTGCGCTTGCGGCGGCTGTGGCAGCGCCAGAACAGTTTGAAAGAAGTGGTTCGTTTGTGACGGCACCCGTGCGTTTCCCCCGGTTTTTCGTCACGAGCCCTAACCCGTGCCCCTATTTGCCGGGGCGCAGCGAGCGCAAGGTGTTCACCGAACTCAAAGGTCCACACGCGGATTCGCTTAACGATGCACTGGGCCGGATCGGGTTCCGCCGCAGCCAGACCGTGGCCTATCGTCCGTCCTGCGGGGATTGCATCGCCTGCGTTTCGGTGCGGGTCGTTGCGGCGGAATTCCGCGCTTCATCCACCCAAAAGCGCGATCTGCGCCGCAATTCCGATCTGGTCGCCACGATCTGCCGCCCCTGGTCCACCGCCGAACAGTTCGACCTGCTCCAGCGCTATCTGGGCGCGCGCCATCCCGGCGGCGGCATGGCGACGATGGACGAGGTCGATTTCGCTGACATGATCGAACACACTTCGGTCGATAGCCAGGTGGTGGAATACCGCGAACCAACCGACGACGGAACGCCCGGGCGGCTCGTCGGCGCCTGCCTGACCGACCAGCAGGCCGATGGTCTGTCGATGATCTACAGCTTTTACGAACCCGATCACCCCGGCCGCGCGGGGCTGGGCAATTACATCATCCTCGATCACATCCGCCGCGCGCAGGAGGCGGCGCTGCCCTATGTCTATCTGGGCTACTGGGTCGATGGATCAGCGCGGATGCAGTACAAGATTCGCTATCGCCCGCTCGAACGGCTGGGCCGCCACGGCTGGGAACGGATCGCCGAGGGCGAGCAGGACGCGCTGATCGCCAAGGCGGTGGCTGCCCGGCGTGATGCGGCGATCCTGCCCGGCGCTGGCAAAGACGGCGCGCCGGGCGGCCAGTTTCAGTATCGGTTGATTTGACGCGGCACGGCTATCGCAGATAGCCCAGCACTGCGTTGACCGCCTCGTCCTCAGCCGTTTCGAGCTGCGGCGGGGACTGGTTTGCCCACGCGTCAGTCACCGCGCGGACGAGTGCAGGCAGGGTGCGCGCGGCGAGGGCCGGGTCAATCGGCCTGATCTGGTGCGCGAACCGCGCCAGCATCACCCCGACCAGCGCGCCGCCCTGATCAAGATAGCGCCCGACCAGCGCGCCCACCGGCAACCGCGCTTCTTCGTGATCGATCGCTGAGGCCAACAGATCGTTGTCGCGGTGATGCTGCATCGCGCCGCGCACCAGCGTGCGGACAATCGTTTCCAGACCAGCGCTGGCCTCAATCTGGCTCGCGGCGGCTATCAGATTGTCCAACTGCTGCCGTTGCTGGCGGTCAATCAGCGCAACCATCAGCGCGTCTTTGTTGGGATAATACTGATACAGGCTGCCGATGCTGACCCCGGCGCGTGTTGCGACAGCATTTGTATTAAACCCGGCCAGCCCATCGCGCGCAATAATGCGAGCCGCTGCCTCCAGAATTGCGTCGCACGTGGCGCGCGAGCGGCCCTGCTGCGGCAGTTTGCGGGGAGCGAAGGACATGCTGAGAACCTGATTTGGCCACGCTTGAACGCGAGTGGACGATATGAGTTATCACTCATATTTTGGCGGCAGGCAATCGGGAAACGGAGAGGTCAATGCACGAACCTGGCGCTGCACGGCTGACATTCGCGGAATTTTATGCGGGCGCATACCGCGCTGACCATCAGCATCCAGTCAACCTGGCGCTGCATATCGTCGGCGTCTTGGCGGGGCTTGGCGTGATTGCGGCAAGCTTGACGATTTGGCCGCTGTGGGCGGCAATCGGCTTTCCGGTGGCGCATGTCGCCCCGGGCCTGATCGGTCACCGGCTGTTTGATCGTGATCCCGCGCAGGGTGATCTGCGGCTGACTCGCACGGATTTTCCGCTGTGGTGGTTCGTTGTCGCCAATCACCTGATGGCGGCACGGGTTCTAACGGGGCGCTGGTGATCTTGGTCAGCCCAAACCCCTCCCCGCGCGCAGCGGGGAAGGGGCCTCCCATCACATCAGGGCTTCTTGATCGTCGCGACGGTGGTGTTGTGATCGTCGATATAGTCGATCGGCATGTAGATCGAATAGGCGGCGGTGCCGGTATCGGAGGTGCAGGTGCCGGCTGGCGAGCTGGCGGCGCAGCCCCCGGCGGTGTGGATCCCGACGCCCAGGATCGTGGTCGCGGTGCCCGGGTACATGAACCACGCACCGCCGCTGTCACCGCCCGCGCTCAGGTCGGCTTGCTGCGATTTGCTGACTTTGATGAAGCCGGTTGAGGCGGTGCCGCTGGTGCAGCCGGTGCCGTTGTCGCGAAAACTGGCGTTGCCGCTGACAATTTCGCCGCAGGTGATCCCGGTGGTCTGGCCGCTTTTGCACATGATCATCCCGGCGGTCTGGTTGGCGAAGCTTTTGATCCCGGTCAGATCGAGCGTGCCCGAGGCGGGGAATTCGGGGATCGCATTCATATCGGTATATTGAATCGTATAGCTGGTCGTGATCCCGGTGGTGTCCATGATTTGGTAATCGTGCTTGCCGCCCACCCCGCAGGTCTGGCGCTCAACATCCGGATTGGCGAGCGTGATGTTGCGGGTGCCAACCTTGTGGACCAGCGTATTGGGGCAGTGCCCGGCAGTCAGGATGCCGCGCTTGGCCACCCCGCCCAAGGTATAGGATACTGCATAGGCATAGGTGCAGGATGCGCTGCTGCCGCTGCTGTTGAACGCGGTCTGGCCGCCGCGAATGGTATCCCCTGCCAAGGCCCCGGTCGGGGCGCTTTCCAGCCCCGGAATGGCTCCCACCACGACAACCACATCGGTCTTGATTGCGGCCGGAGCGGCGGCGCGAAAGCGCTGAGCGGTGGCCTCGTCACCCACCGTGAATTCGTAGCGTTCGTTGGCCAGATCATAGCTGCCCAGATAAGGCGCGTTCAGCCCGGCAAAGGCTGCATTCAGCGCATCGAGATCGGCAAGCTGCGTCTGCTTGGCGCGCTTGGCGACCCGTACCTGCACATGCGGCCGCAGTGCCGGGGTCAGGCTCTGGACGAAGGCCTTGCGGTCATCCTTGTCGGCAAACGCGACCACTACCTTGTAAACCGGTTCGTGCTGGATGTGAATTCCGGCGAAATTGGGATCGCCACCGGCATTCAGCTGTTCGGCCAGGGCCATGATTTCCAGTTGCAGGTCGATTCGCCGCTGGGCCTCTGCTTCGCCCAAGCCATATTGCTGCATCAGGTGCGTTACGCTGGGATTGCGCAGCGCACCGGGGGCCTGGGCTTGGCCTGGCTCGGGGCTGCCGAGGGCGAAGGCGGTTGCAGTCAGCGTGATTAGCGCCGCTGCAGCGAGGCCATGGAAATGACGCGAGTGGGGCATGATGAGGGGGGCTCCTTGGCTAAAAATCCAAAATTGCTGGCTTGCCGCGGCACCGCGGTGACCGTTACCGGCTGGCTGAGCCTCACGCGCATTGCCCCTTGCGTGATGGTGCCAGTCGCCGGGTCGAACCGCGCGGCAGGATTGAACACGGCGAGCGCCGGGCCCTCATCGGTTTGCAGCACCAGGCAGCCCGCCACGATTGCGAGCTTTCCCGCAGTCAGAACATCGATGGTCGCGCCAGCCCCAGGCAGAGTGCGCAGCCGGGCGATGTAGACCGCTTCGGAAGCAGCCACCGATGTGGGGGCAGGGGCAGGGGGCGTGCGGATCGGGGGCGTGGCAGATGCAGCAGCGGTCCGGGCGGGTGCGGCGCTCGCAGTGGCTACCGGGCTTGCAGACGTGGACGGAACAACGACGGGGCTGGCAGCTGGAAGTAAATCGGCGCTGGCGACCGAACCCGAAGCGCCGGATTCAGCCTCTGAATTGTTAGGCGTACAAGCAGATATCGCCATAGCGCCCATGATAACTTGAACAATTGATGCGATTCGCATAAATGGAACTCCGATTTGAAGTAGATATCATAGTGTGCGTGCTGGTGTCATTTAAATATTCGGATTTCAATATTGCTGTATTTGCGGATTATGCCTTGCGGCGGATGGAAAACTGCTGGCCGAAGCCTAGTTTCAACCTGAACCGCTGTCGGCAACCTGAATAGCCGGGGGTCCGCGACTTGGCAGCAGGCAAAGAAAAACCCTCCCGCCGCAGGTGCAGCAGGAGGGCTTTGAGCGTGTAGTGCAGTTAGCTCAGGCAGGCAGGCCCGAAATCGCTTTCGTTTCCATGAAGTCCTTCAATCCGGCCAGACCGCCTTCGCGGCCGTTGCCGCTCTGCTTATAGCCGCCGAACGGCGCGCCCGGGGTCGGTCCCCAGTTGTTGATCGCCACCATCCCGGCACGCAACTTGCCCGCGACATCAGCAGCTTTGGCAGGATCACCGGTGATCGCCGCAGACAGCCCATATTCGGTGTCGTTGGCCATTTCGATCCCGTGTTCCAGCGTATCGTAAGTCAGGATCGTGGCGACGGGGCCAAAGATCTCCTCGTTGGCAATCCGCATGTCTGCGGTGACGCCCGAAAACACTGTCGGTTGCACGAAGTACCCGCGATTGACTCCGGCGGGCAGGTCAGTGCCGCCGGTTTCCAGCGTCGCGCCTTCATCGATGGCGGACTGGATCAGATCGCGGACCTTGTCATATTGCGCCTTGTTGACCAGCGGACCCAGATGATTGCCCTCGGCCATCGGATCGCCCACTGGCGTTGCCGAATACATCGCCTTGTAAAACGCCACCGCTTCAACTTCGCGGTCCTTCGCCACCAGCACTTTGGTGGGGCTGATGCACGATTGGCCAGTGTTGATCAGCGGGCCCATCGCGACCGGGGTCAGATGCGCGGCAAAATCGGCATCGGGCAGGACCAGGTTAGGGCTCTTGCCGCCGAGTTCCTGATGGACGCGCTTGACCGTGGGAGCGGCGGCAATCGCCACCGCGATCCCGGCGCGGGTCGATCCGGTGAAGCTGACCATTTCGATATCGGGATGGCTGGAAATGGCGTTGCCGGTGGTCGGTCCATCGCCTTGCACCAGATTGAATACACCCGGCGGCACGCCTGCTGCTTCAAGAATTTCGGCGAAGATCGCGGCATTGGTGGGGCATTCCTCCGATGGCTTCAGCACCATGGTGTTGCCCGCGGCGAGCGAGGGCGCAACTTTCAGCCCGATCTGGTTGAGCGGCCAG
>JANORN010000175.1:0-1931 GCA_031415355.1 Novosphingobium sp.
CTCATTTGCGGTCAAGCGGGATCACCGCCATCGTCAGCCGTGAAATGCAGACCAGCTTGCCTGCCTCGTCTTCAATCCGGATCGACCAGACCTGCGTGGTGCGGCCCAGCGCTTCGGGCCGGGCGGTGGCCGTGACCCACCCTGAATAAGCCGGACGGATGTGGTTGGCGTTGATCTCCATGCCGACGGCGACGAATTTTCCGCGGTCCACACAGAAACTTGCCGCAACTGAACCGATGGTTTCCGCGAGCGCGACTGACGCCCCGCCATGCAGCCGCTTGAACGGCTGCTGGGTGCGGTGATCGACCGGCATCCGCGCGCTGATCCAGTCCGGCCCGGCGGCGACGAATTCGATCCCGAGGTGGCCGGGCAGCGCGCCTTCGCCCAGCGCGGTCATCGGGGCGAGCGGTGGCAATTCATTGCCCCACCAGATCATCGGTTCGGATAAAGCGTTTTCCATCGCAACTTGTCTGCCCAAAGCGCCGGGGCCTGTCTACTGCCGCGCAAAAAAGATTTGCGGGGGCTGCAGCCTGTGAAGCATTTGCAGCGAACCGCGTTCGCGTGCAATGTCACGAGCACCAGGAGGCGCTGCAGCTTGAGCCAGATTCCAACCGAGCCAACTGCTGCGACCGCGCCAGCGGCACCAGAGCTGCCCCAAGGCGGTGATCTGGTGCGCCGTCATTCGCGGATCACGCGGGTGTGGCACTGGATCAACGCGCTGACGCTGTGGATATTGCTGTCGAGCGGGCTGATGATCCTGAACGCGCATCCCCGGTTGTACTGGGGCCACGCCGGGGCCAACGCCGATCATGCCTGGCTGGAGCTGGCGGTGGGGGACGAACTCGCCTTTCCCGGCTGGCTCACGCTGCCATCCTATTACAGTCTGGCCGATGCGCGGCTGTGGCATCTGGCCTTTGCTTGGGTGCTGGGACTGGGCCTGCTGGGTTATCTGCTCTGGGCATTGGTAAGCGGACATATCAAGCGGCAGTTGCGGCCTGGTTTGGCTGAACTCGCGCCTGCGCATGTCTGGCACGATATCAAGCAGCACGCGCAACTGCGCTTTCCCACTGGCGCGGCGGCGCTGAACTACGGTGTGCTGCAAAAGCTCGCTTACGGTTCGGTGCTGTTCGTGCTGCTGCCGCTGGTTATCCTGACCGGACTGACAATGTCGCCGGGGCTGAACGCCGCGTGGCCGTGGCTGGTCGATCTGTTCGGCGGGCGGCAATCGGCGCGCTCGCTGCACTTCATCGCCGCCGCCGGGCTGGTGCTGTTTTTTGTCGTCCACATCGCGATGGTCCTGCTGGCCGGGCCGATCAATGAAGTCCGCTCCATGCTGACCGGGTGGTATCGGCTGCCGCGTGAACCAGCGACTGAACCGGAGACTGAAGCATGAACGACGCCCTCACCCGTCGCCGCCTGCTGGGCGCGGCCGCATTGGGCACCGGGGGGTTGTTGCTGAGCGGGTGTGACCGGCTGACTACCAACCCCGGTTTTCGCGGAATTCTGCAAGGCGCGGAACAGCTTAACCTTGGCAGCCAGCGCTTGCTGATGGGCGATGCGCTGGCGCGCGAATTTACCGAGGCGGACCTCTCGCCCGTGTTCAAGGCCAACGGCAACATCACCGTGCCCGAAGCAGGCTATCGCCGCCACCTGACCGCTGGTTTTGCGCAGTGGGCGCTGGTGATCGACGGGCTGGTCAAGACGCCGCTCGCGCTGCCGCTCACGGCGTTGAAAACCATGCCGCAGCGGACCCAGATCACCCGGCATGATTGCGTCGAAGGGTGGAGCGCGATCGGCAAGTGGCAAGGGCCGCAGCTGGGCGCAATTCTGGCGCAAGCGGGCCTTTTGCCCTCGGCGCGCTATGCCGTGCTGCACTGTGCCGACCGGCTGGAGGGCAAGCCCTATTACGAATCGATTGATCTGGTCGATGC
>JANORN010000176.1:0-1592 GCA_031415355.1 Novosphingobium sp.
TGGTCTTCAATCGGCTTCCCGATCGCCCTCGCCATCGGGATGGAGGAATTCCAGCAATTCCTGGCGGGCGCAGCGGCGATGGATGCGCATTTCTGGAGCCACGACGGCGCGAGCAACTTGCCATTGCGCGCGGCCTTCGCGGATCAATACTACACCCGCCTGCGCGGCTGCCAGACCCGCGCTTGCTTCGCCTATGACGAGCGGCTGGCGCTGCTGCCCGACTATCTCCAGCAGCTGGAGATGGAATCGAACGGCAAATCGGTGAAAGTCGATGGCACCCCGGTGGACGGTCCGACAGCGCCAATCACCTGGGGCGGGGTGGGCACCGACGGCCAGCACGCGGTGTTCCAGCTGCTGCATCAGGGCACCAACCTGGTGCAGGTGGATTTCATCGCCACAATTACCCCGGGGGATGACCTCGATCCCGCGCATCACCGGATCCTGCTGCAAAACTGCTTCGCTCAAGGCGCGGCGCTGATGGCGGGCAAGGCCAGCACTGACCCCGCACGGGCCTATCCGGGCGACCGTCCCTCGGCCACGATCCTGTGTGACGATCTGGACGCGGCGACGCTGGGCGCGCTGCTGGCGTTCCACGAACACCGCACTTTCGCCAATGCGGTGCTGCTGGAGATCAACCCGTTCGATCAATTCGGCGTGGAACTGGGCAAGGAGATCGCCAACTCCATCGCCAAGGGCGGCGGCAGCTTTGATGCGAGCACCATGGCGCTGCTGGAGATGGCGGGGATCGCCTGAGCTTGTCGAAGACCCTGCGCAGCGCCATATCGCGCGGCACAACAGGAGCTGCGCGGATGACCGACACTTACGACTACGACCTCTTCGTCATCGGCGCCGGCTCGGGCGGGGTCCGCGCCTCGCGGATCGCCGCGTCACACGGCGCAAAGGTGGCAGTGGCGGAGGAGTTTCGGGTCGGCGGGACCTGCGTGATCCGGGGGTGCGTGCCGAAGAAACTGTTGGTCTATGGCTCGCACTTCGCCGAGGATCTCGCCGATGCCCGCCGGTTCGGCTGGGACACGACCGGGGCCAGCTTTGACTGGCCGACGCTGCGCGACAATGTCGCTGCTGAAGTGGACCGGCTGGAGGGGCTCTACGGCCAGACCTTCGCTAATGCCGGGGTTGAAGTATTCTACGAACGCGCGGTGGTAGCCGGGCCAAATCGGGTGCGGCTTGCCAGTGGACGCGAGGTCAGCGCGGCGCACATTCTGATCGCCACCGGAGCCTGGCCCGCCGTGCCGCCAATTCCGGGCGCGGAGTTGGGGATCACGTCCAACGAGGTGTTCCACCTGCCCGCGCTGCCCAAGCGCGTGGTGATCGCCGGGGCGGGCTATATCGCCAACGAGTTCGCCGGGATCTTCAACGAACTGGGCGTGCAAGTGACGCTCGCCACGCGCGGCGACCAGATGCTGCGGTCCTATGATCAGGAGATCGTGCAAAAGCTGCTGGGGATCAGCCGCGAAAAGGGCATCGACGTGCGGCTCAACTTCCCGTTCAAGGGAGTGAGCAAAGCGGCCGGCGGCAGCCTGTTGGTCGATGGTGGCGCGGCTGGCATGATCGAGACCGATCTGGTGCTGTGG
>JANORN010000177.1:0-5522 GCA_031415355.1 Novosphingobium sp.
CCGCAGACATCACTGCCAGTGCCTCGATCCGGGTCCAGTGATCGTCGCCGGGGTTATAGGCCTTACGCAGGTTTGCGGTGACCATCGCCTGCCAGAACTCGGTGAAATGTCCGGCCAGGGTATAGGCCAGAGCAAAGACGACAAAGGGCGCTGCACCAGCCAGCGCCATCAGCGTGGCGCTGCGCGCCAGGCGTGCTGGGGCCATGCTGCTGCGTTGCAATTGCCAGAGCACGACAAGGCCGAGGAATGCCGCTTCAAAAATGGCAACCTGTTTGAAAGTCAGCGCAAATCCGGCAGACACCATCGCCCAATAGAGGCGGCGCGGCACCATGCCTTGGTGCAATTGCGGGCGGGCTTCGACAATGGCGAGGGCTGCCAGCGCGATGAACAGATTGTAGAACCCCGGCGATTGCCCGCCAGCGCCACCCAGAAACGCGGTCATCACCAGATAGAGCGAGCCGCCGAGCATGGCCCCCAGTCGCGTGGTGAAGTGCCCGGCAATCCGCGCCGCGACATAGGCCGTCGCCCCGGCAAAAGCGCAGGCGACCAGCTGGTAAGCGAGCACCGAGGAGGAAAGGAATCCGATCAACCAGTAGATCAGGAACAGCCCCGGCCCCTTGCGATCCCACAGATCGACATAGGGCAGCAGGTCTTGATGCATGCGCAGGCCTATCTGCCAGTAGAAATACTCATCGTTGAAATAGTTGGTCTGCCCGAAAACTGTGGCGCGGGTGAGCAGGGCGAACAAGGCGAACCATAGTACCTGCGCCCGCCGCGTGGCGAACAGTGCTTCGAGGCGATCGAACAGATCGGGGGCGGCGGGCGGCATTTTAATATTCCATCTGCCGAATCCTGCTCTCCGGCGGGGAGGGGGAGTGAGGCGAATGCCGAGCGTCGATGCTGGCGTTAGCACACCCCCACCCAGCCTCCCCCTCCAAGGGGGAAGAGCAAGGTGGCTCGATAGGAAACGGAACGATTCTCGGTCGGATCATGCCATCCGATCTAAACTGATCTCAGCCCGAAAGGAAACGGGGCGGAATGACCCGCCCCGTTTGCCGTGTTCATAAAGTCGTGAACCGGATCAGCCGATAACCGACTCGGCCAGCACGGTCAGGCCCTTGTCGCTGACTTCGGCAAAGCCGCCGCGCACCTGGATTTCCTCAGGCACTGCGCCTTCGGTCTTGTAAACCATCAGTGCGCCGTCGCGGATTGTCGACATCACCGGGGCATGGCCCTGCAGCACGCCAAAATCGCCTTCCCCGCCGGGGACGACCACCATGTGGACCTCCTCGGAGCGGACCAGCTTGGCCGGGGTGACGAGTTCAAAGTGCAATGCCATGTCGAATCAAGCCTCTTCAGCCAGCTTCTGCGCCTTGGCGATCGCATCGTCGATGCCGCCGACCATGTAGAAGGCGTTCTCGGGGAGGTGATCATATTCGCCATCAACCACCGCCTTGAACGAAGCCACGGTGTCTTCGATCTGGACGAACTTGCCCGAGATGCCGGTGAATACTTCGGCGACGTGGAACGGCTGGCTGAGGAACTTCTGGAGCTTGCGCGCGCGGGTGACGGTGAGCTTATCTTCTTCGGAAAGCTCGTCCATGCCCAGAATGGCGATGATGTCCTGAAGCGACTTATACTTCTGCAGCGTTTCCTGAACGCGGCGGGCGGTGTCATAATGCACCTGACCGACAACGGCGGCGGTCAGCACGCGGCTGGTCGAATCGAGCGGATCCACCGCCGGGTAAATGCCCAGCTCGGAAATCGCGCGGTTCAGCGTGGTGGTGGCATCAAGGTGGGCAAACGAGGCAGCCGGGGCCGGATCGGTGAGATCGTCGGCGGGAACGTAGATCGCCTGAACCGAGGTGATCGAACCCTTGTTGGTCGAAGTGATGCGCTCCTGCAACTGGCCCATGTCGGTCGCCAAGGTCGGCTGATAGCCCACGGCCGAAGGAATACGGCCCAAGAGCGCCGACACTTCCGAACCAGCCTGGGTAAACCGGAAAATATTGTCGATGAAGAACAGCACGTCCTGGCCTTCAACGTCGCGGAAGTATTCAGCCATGGTCAGGCCCGAAAGCGCAACGCGGGCGCGGGCGCCCGGAGGCTCGTTCATCTGGCCGAACACCAGTGCCACCTTGGAACCCTCGGAAATGGCATTGCCATCCTTGTCCGAGGCGATGACGCCGGCTTCGAGGAATTCGTGGTAAAGGTCGTTACCCTCGCGGGTGCGCTCACCAACGCCGGCGAACACCGAAACGCCGCCGTGGCCCTTGGCTATGTTGTTGATCAGTTCCTGGATCAGCACGGTCTTGCCCACGCCTGCGCCGCCGAACAGACCGATCTTGCCGCCGCGCGCATAAGGCGCGAGCAGATCGATCACCTTGATCCCGGTCACCAGAATCGCGGCTTCGGTCGACTGGTCGACAAACGGGGGTGCTTCGGCATGGATCGGGTTGCGCTTTGCAGCATTGACCGGGCCTTGCTCATCGATCGGCTCACCAATCACGTTCATGATCCGGCCCAGCGTCATCGGGCCAACCGGGACTGAGATTTGCGCGCCAGTGGCGGTGACGGGCTGGCCGCGGGTCAACCCGTCGGTGGCGTCCATCGCGATGGTGCGCACGGTGTTTTCACCCAGGTGCTGCGCAACTTCGAGCACCAACCGGTTGCCGTTGTTGTCGGTTTCAAGCGCCGAGAGGATCGCCGGCAGTTCACCGGTGAAAGTCACGTCGACGACGGCGCCGATCACCTGGCTGATCTTGCCAGTGGCAGTCGGAGCCGCCTTGGTTGCGGTTTTGGTCTTGGTCTTGGCGGCGGTGGCCATGGTCGTTTCCTTGCCTTTAGATTTCATGGGCTTTCACCAAAGTGAAAGCTGCTCAACTATTTAAAATTCGGATCAGTGTAATACCCATTCGCCGTCGCGTTGCAGATGAATGTGCATATTGTCTGGGGCGAGATCGGGCATTTCGTTGGGCCAGCTGACCGCTCCATGGGCAATCCCGACCTGCCGGAAATATTCTGGATCATTCAACACCGCGAAAACTCCACGCAAATGTGAAGGTTCAAATCTGACGTAGCCGGACACACCGTCCCGGTGCTCAACCCACAGGGTAAGCGGACCGGTGACCTCAACCTTCACAACATTCCATGGTGCGCCCATGATCTACTCCAGCGGTTCAATCGAATTGAGCGGTTTACCCTGTCGCGCCAATTCCCAGTTAACCAACAGGTCTTCGCGGTGAAGCTCTGCCCAGTCCAATATCAACTCAATCGCCCTTCTCTTCAAGTTCCCTTGCGCAAGAACTGCCAGTGTGCGGATATCGATGATTGTATCGTCATCCTGTCCCACATAGGCCGCATGGAAGTGCGGCGGCGCATGATCGTTCCAGAACATCATGATCTTGAGGTTGAAGAAAATCGAGATGACTGGCATGGCTTAGAGCGCCTCCGCCCCAGCAATGATTTCAATCAGTTCGGTCGTGATCGCGGCCTGGCGGCTGCGGTTGTACTGGATGGTCAGCTTGTTGATCAGATCGCCCGCGTTGCGCGTGGCGTTGTCCATCGCGGTCATCGACGCGCCCTGTTCAGACGCAGAGTTTTCCAGCAGCGCGCCGAACAGCTGCGTCTTCAGATAGCGCGGCAGCAGCGCGGCGAGGATTTCGGTCTCGTCGGGTTCGTAGTCCACCACCGCGCCGGTATCGGCAAGTGCGACCTTGGGGGCGGGGACGGGGATGATCTGCTGCTGCGTGGGATCTTGTTGCAGCGCGGACCTGAACTTGGCGAAAAACAGGTGCGCGACATCGAACTTGCCGTCGTCGTACAGCGCGATCAGTTCGTCCGCGACGCGTTCGGCCTCGGCATAGCCCGGTTCGCGCACGCCGGTGGTGTCAAACATCGCGAGCACGGCCTTGGGATAGAGCCGCCGGACGACTGCACGACCCTTCTTGCCGATCAGATAGAACAGCACGGTCTTACCGTCAGCCTCAAGGCTGCGCGCGGTGACCAGCGCAGCCTTGACGATGTTCGAATTGAACGCGCCGCACAGGCCCTTGTCGCTGTTGGCGATCACCAGCAGGTGGACCTGATCCTTGCCGGTGCCCGCGAGCAGCTTCGGGCTGCTCTCGCTGACGGTGACCTTGCTGGCGAGTGAGCCCATCACCTCGGCCAGCCGCGCCGCATAGGGCCGCGCGGCTTCGGCATTGGCCTGGGCCTTGCGCAGCTTGGCGGCGGCGACCATCTGCTTGGCCTTGGTGATCTTCTGGGTCGATTTGACCGAGTTGATCCGCCCTTTGAGTTCTTTCAGTGAAGCCACTCTAACCTCGCGTTGGGCCTTAAATGGGGACAGTCCCTATTTAAATTGCTCTGTTTCAAATCATTCAAATGTCATCGAATTTAAATAGGGACTGTCCCCATTTAATTCAGGCGAACTGCTTCGCGAAGGCGGCGAGCGCGGCGGACGTCTGCTTTTTGGCTTCGTCACCAAAATCGCGGCTGTCGCGGATCAGCGTCAGCACGTCGGCGTGCTTATCGCGCATGAAGCTGAGCATTTCGGCTTCATAACGCACGACATCAGTGGTCGCGATGCTATCGAGATAGCCGTTGGTGCCTGCGAAAATCGACACGGTCTGCTCTTCGAACTTCAGCGGGCTGAACTGCGCCTGCTTGAGCAATTCAGTCAGCCGCGCGCCGCGGTTAAGCAGCTTCTGCGTCGAGGCATCAAGGTATGATCCGAACTGCGCAAACGCGGCCATTTCGCGGTACTGCGCCAGCTCCAGCTTGATTGAGCCCGAGACCTTCTTCATCGCCTTGGTCTGGGCGGCACCGCCCACGCGCGACACTGAGAGACCGACGTTGATCGCCGGGCGCACGCCCTGATAAAACAAGCCGGTTTCCAGGAAGATCTGGCCATCGGTGATCGAAATCACGTTGGTCGGGATATAGGCCGAAACGTCGCCCGCCTGGGTTTCGATGATCGGCAGCGCGGTCAGCGAGCCGCCGCCCATGCTGTCGTTCATCTTCGCGGCACGCTCCAGCAAGCGGCTGTGGAGGTAGAACACGTCACCCGGATAGGCTTCGCGGCCCGGCGGACGGCGCAGCAGCAGCGACATCTGGCGATAGGCCACGGCCTGCTTGGACAGATCGTCGTACACGATCACGGCATGCATGCCGTTGTCGCGGAAGAATTCGCCCATCGTCACGCCGGTGTAAGGCGCGAGGTATTGCAGCGGAGCAGGCTCCGATGCGGTCGCGGCGACGACGATCGAATACTCCATCGCGCCGTTTTCTTCCAGCTGACGCACGATCTGCGCCACGGTCGAGCGCTTCTGGCCGATGGCGACGTAGATGCAGTACAGCTTCTTGTTTTCGTCGGTTCCGGCGTTGGCTTCCTTCTGGTTGATGAAGGTATCAATCGCCACGGCGGTCTTGCCGGTCTGGCGATCCCCGATGATCAGTTCGCGCTGGCCGCGGCCGACGGGCACGAGCGCGTCAATCGCCTTCAGGCCAGTCTGCACGGGTTC
>JANORN010000178.1:0-9988 GCA_031415355.1 Novosphingobium sp.
ACCGCGAAGGCAGGGGGTAATCTCGATCAGATCAATCAAATCCTGGCGAAGGTAGGTCTGAGGCAAGATGCAAACGGAATGAACTGGCCAATGGGTGGGAAGTCGGATTTTCCGGGCCTTGCAGGCGGCTGGCACTATCTGGATACCGCCGCTACGGCGCAAAAGCCGCAAGTGGTGATCGACGCGGCGACGCGGGCGATGGGGGCGGACTACGCCACTGTCCATCGTGGGGTTTACGCGCGCTCGGCAAACATGACGCTAGCTTATGAGGCCTCGCGGCGGCGGATGGCCCAGTTCATCGGTGCGCGGGCGGACGACGTGGTGTTTGTGCGCGGCGCGACCGAAGGGATTAACCTGGTTGCGCACGGGCTGACCACTGGCCCCGGTGCGCCGCTGCGGCACGGGGATCGGGTGATGCTGAGCCAGCTGGAGCATCATTCTAACATCGTGCCGTGGCAACTCGCGGGCTTGCAGATCGACGTTTGCCCGCTGACCGCCGATGGCCGGATTGACCTCGATTGGCTCGCCGTGAACCTGACGCGCGACCACAAGCTGGTGGCGCTGGCGCATGTCTCCAACGTGCTCGGCTCGACGCTGGATGTGGCGCGGACGGTGGAAATCGCGCACGGGGTCGGCGCGCTGGTCCTGCTCGATGGCTGTCAGGCGGTGCCGCGCATGGCGGTGGATGTGGGCGCGCTGGGCTGCGATTTCTATGTGTTTTCGGGCCACAAACTGTACGGCCCGACCGGGATCGGGGTGCTGTGGGGCCGGGGCGAACTGCTGGCCGCGATGCCGCCGTACCAAGGCGGCGGGGCGATGATTGACCGGGTGACCTTTGCTGAAACCACTTTCGCTGCTCCGCCCGCCCGATTTGAAGCGGGCACGCCTGCGATTGTCGAGGTGATCGCGCTGCACGCGGCGGTTGATTATGTCGCCGCGATTGGCGTGGAACAGATTCACGCGCACGAAACCGCGCTGGTGGCGGGACTGCGCGACGCGCTGCGCCGCCGCAACGACATCACCCTGTTCGGGCCGGATGACAGCGCCGGAATCGTCTCTTTCGCGATGGAGGGGGTGCATCCGCACGACCTCGGCACTATCTTAGACGAAGAAAACGTGGCGATCCGTGCCGGCCATCATTGCGCGCAGCCGCTGATGGACTGGCTGGGCGTGCCCGCCACCGCCCGGACGAGCTTCGGGCTCTATTCGGACGAAAACGACATTGCGGCGCTGCTGCACGGGATTGAACGCACCAGAAGGATTTTCGGGTGAACGAAGAACGCAAGATCATGGTCGAAGAGGTGACCGAAGTGATAGCCCCACCGCGCGCACGGGTGGATGAAACGCCTGGCGAGAAGCTGGAGCGCAAGCGCGACTACCTCGATGGTTTCCTCAACGCGGCTCCGCAGGCAGCGATGCCGGGCGCGCCGGGCGGCGATATCTACGAAGCGGTGATCGCGGCGCTCAAGGACATTTTTGATCCCGAGATTCCGGTCAACATCTATGATCTGGGGCTGATTTACGGCGTGGATGTGGACGATTCGGGCGGAGTGGTTGTGGCAATGACGCTGACTACGCCGAATTGCCCGGTGGCCGAATCGATGCCGGGCGAAGTGGAATTGCGCGTCGCAGCGGTGCCGGGGGTGCGCGATGCCGAAGTCAATCTGGTCTGGGACCCGCCGTGGGATCCCGCCAAAATGAGCGACGAAGCCCGGCTGGAGCTTGGAATGCTATGACCACGACCACCATAACCCGGCGGCCATTGCCCGCCGCCGTAATCCTGACCGCCGCTGCCGAAGCGCGGATCGCGGACCTGATGGCCAAGGCTCCCGACGGCGCAGTCGGAGTGAAACTAAGTACCCCCCGCCGGGGCTGTTCGGGGCTGGCCTATTCGGTCGACTATGTGACCGAGGCTGCCGCCTTTGACGAAAAAATCGAAACCCCCGGCGGGCTGTTCTTCATCGATGCCGCATCGGTCTTGTATCTGATCGGCAGTACGATGGACTGGGTGGAAGACGATTTTACCGCCGGGTTCGTCTTCGCTAACCCCAACGCCAAGGGTGCCTGCGGGTGCGGGGAAAGCTTTACGGTTTGAGGTTTTGCGCGGCTGCTGCGCCAGCCTATTTACGCAGCGCGGCGATGCAGGCCGCGCGATCAACATCGCGGCCGTCGCTGGGGCGGCGCGCATCGACATAAGTCGCCTGCGGTTCGGCTCCGGCGTTCTTGGGATAAAGGAACACGTCAAGCACGCAGGCTTGCCCGGCGAATTGCAACTTGCGTGCGTCGCCCTCCCACACATCGAGCCTTGCTGTGCCGAACTGGCGCAGCAGGTCCGCGCGGGTCGCGCCGATTACGCCTTCCACCCCGGGCAACACTTGCACCAGCGCGGGCGGCGGTGTGCGGCGGACCGGGGCGCGTACAGGCGCAGACACTGGACGGGTGGATGGTGCCGGGCTGCGCTCCGCCGGTTCTGCCGTGCTGGCGCAAGCGGCAAGCAGCGTGAGCAGCGGCAGCGTGACTGCGAATTTAAGCGACATGCAACACGTGCTCCTTGCGGTGAATCAGGTGCGTGGCGGCGGCAGCCCCCAGCAGCGGGGCGAGCAGGTTGATGAACGGCACCGTCAGCAGCGCGGTTACGGCGCCGCCCAGCGCGATCCGCTCCCACCCGCGCAGCGGCGGCGCGGCGGTGAGTTCAGCGCGGTGGCGCAGCCAGACCATGTCCTGCAACTCGCGTCCCAGCAGCACGGCGTTGACCAGCCAGAACACCAGCGGCGCGCCCACTCCGGTGATCAGCAAAACCAGCGCCACGGGCAGCGCAAGCAGATTGAACAACAGCGCCCGCCCAGCCCCGCGCAGGCCATTGCCCAGTTCTTCGCGCAGACCCAACTGGCGCGCGCTGGCGGCTGCGGCGGGATAGTGCCTGGCCTCCACCGCCGCGACCACTTCATCGGCAAACAGTTGCAGCACCAGCAGCGCAATGATCCGCCAGAGCAGCCAGCCCGCGATCAGCACAATCAGCGCCGCCGCTAGTCCGCTATATTCGCGCAGTGCCGGGGTGTGCTCGATCAATGCGGTCAGCGCGTACCAGCCTGCGCTGCCAACCGCCGCGAACAGCGCCAGCGTCACCGCCAGGCTTTTCAGCAGCACCCGCAGCACGCGGGGGTCGGCCATCTGGCCAAGGGCTAGTGCAAAGGCGCGCAACATCAGGTGCGCCGAATCGCCTGCCGCGCGGCCCCTGTCAACGCCGGGGTGCTTTCCTACCGCTACAAAACCGGCTAGGCGCGCCCGCTGGACAGACCCCAACCGCAGGAATCCCCATGATCGAAGCCCGCACCGACGTGATTGCAATCGGCAATGCCATTGTTGATGTGATGGCCCCTTGTCAGGATGATCTGATCGAACAATTGGGGCTGACGCGCGGCGGGATGACCTTGGTGGATGAAGCCCAAGCCCAGGCGCTTTATGCTGCGATGGGCCCGGCGCGTGAGATTTCCGGCGGGTCTGCCGCCAATACGCTGGCCGGGCTGGCGGCGCTGGGATCGCGCTGCGCCTTTATCGGCCAGGTCGCGGACGATCAGCTGGGTGAAGTGTTCGCGCATGATATCCGTGCGGGCGGGATCGCCTTTGATACCCCCGCGCGGCCCGGCCAGCCTGCTACCGCGCGGTGCCTGATCTTGGTCACGCCCGATGGTCAGCGCACGATGAACACCTTTCTGGGGGCGTCGCAGTTCCTGCCGCCAGCCGCACTGGATGAAGCCGCGATTGCCGCAGCGCGTGTGCTCTATCTGGAAGGCTATCTGTGGGATCCGGCTGAACCCCGCGCAGCGATGCGCCGAGCGATCGATGCTGCGCGCGGGGCAGGCCGCGAAGTGGCGTTCACGCTGTCGGATGCCTTCGTCATCGACCGACACGGCGACGATTTTCGCAAGCTGATCGCTGGCGGCGAGATCGATATCCTGTTCGCCAATCATGTCGAACTCGCCGCGCTGACCGGGACCGATGATTTCGAAGCCGGACTGGTGCAGCTGGCGCCGAGTGTTCCCACACTGGTGGTAACGCGCGGGGCAGACGGCGCAGTGGCGCTGCGCGGTGGTGAACGCGCCGAAGTTCCGGCGGAACCGGTGGCCAAGGTGGTTGACACTACCGGCGCGGGCGATCTGTTTGCCGCCGGATTCCTGCACGGGCATGTCTCGGCGCGGTCGTTGCATCAGTGCCTGACCATGGGCGCGGTCGCGGCGGCTGAAATTATTTCGCACTTCGGCGCTCGACCCGAAGCGGATTTGCAGCAATTAGTCGCTGCCCGGCTGGGCTAACCGCAGCTTGGGTTAAGCCCTTCAATCGAATCGTGAATCGATTCGCTATCCACAGGGTTATCCCGTAGTTTTCGTCTCAGCCCGAGTCGTCCGCCAGGCAGCGCACGTCCGGGTGAGGGGGCAATGGCATGGGTGTGGTAACGCAGATCGGCGGGGTAAGCGCGCGTCGCAATCTCGATTTTGATGGCGAACACCCGTCGGTTGTGATCGCCGATATCGCCACACGGGCCCGGCCAAAAGCCAAAGTTATCACAGTTGCCAACGAAAAGGGCGGAGTCGGCAAATCGACGCTGGCGTTCAACCTCGCGGTGGCGCTGGCCGATTGCGGGCTCAGGGTACTGGCGGTCGATCTGGATCGCCGCCAGCAAACGCTGACCCGCGCCTTGACCAACCGCGATGGTACCGCGCGCCGCCTGGGGGTGCGCCTGCCGCTGCCACGCCATTTGCTGTTGCAGCAGGGCAGCGGCGCAATGCTGTGTCAGGAGATCGCCCGGCTGGGCTGGGACTGCGACTATGTCGTGATCGACGCGCCCGGGCATGACAGCCCGATTGCCCGGCGGGCGATTGCCCTGGCCGATCAACTGGTGACCCCGGTCAACTATTCCCACGCCGATATCGATCTGCTGGGCCGGTTCGATCTGGCGCATCAGCGCTATCTGGGGCCCGGCTGCTTTGCCCAGCTGGTCAGCGAACTGCGCGCGGCCCGGCGTGCGGCGGGTTTAGAGGATACGGACTGGCTGGTGTTGCCCAATCGCGGTCGCCACGATGCCAGCCGCAACCGCGAAGCAATTGTCGCAGCGCTGGGGCGCTTGTCAGCCAAACTCAATTTCCGGCTGGGCCAGGGCCTGAGCGAACGAGTGGCTTACCGTGAACTGCTGCCGCTGGGGTTGATCCAGCTTGATCTGCACCGGATTCCGGCCTTGCCGCGCAGTCGCAGCGATGCGCCGCGCGAAATCCAGGCAGTACTGGATCATCTGCGGGTCGCAGTGGGAGAAGCGGTTGTGCCTGCCAGTGATCTGTTTGAGCGCGCGCTGGCTTAAGCCGGTACCCTAGTCGGTCCATTTCGGCTCGCGCAGGATCGGTGACTGGCCGCGCAAGAAATCGCGCGGCAGCGAGCCGGTCAGCGCTTTGAAATCGCGAATGAAATGCGATTGATCAGCATAGCCGCATTCCAGTGCCAATTCGGTCCACGATGCGCCGGGCTCCAGCTCTTTGCGGTGCACCGCCTGGCCGATCCGGCAAATCCGGGCGTAATGCTTGGGATTGAGCCCGGTGAGTGCTTGGAATCGGCGCTGGAACTGGCGCAGCGAGAGCCCGGCTTCGTCGGCCAGATCCTGCACGCTGACGATCCCGCGGGCTTCGCGCAAATGGTTCGCGGCACGGGTGACGGCATCGGAGCCAAGCTTCCCGCGCGCCAGGTCGGCCAACCAAGCGTCAACCGGGGCCACCATCGCTTGCCAGCTGTTCGCCGCCTGCAACGCTTCCAGCAAGCTATCCGGCAGGGCAATCGGGGCGAAAGTGTCAACCAGTTCGCTGGGTTTGATCCCCAGCAGTTGCACTGCGCCAGCAGGCTGCAACCGCGCCGAGAAGGTTCGCAGGTGGCCGGGAACCTCCATCTTATAGTGGTAATGGCTCAGCGGGCCAAACACGCCAACCGTAGGCGCAGCTACCTTGGTGCCGCGCTCAATATCCAGCATGGCATGTCTGCCATCAAGAATGATCTGGATAAAGCAATTGGGCCTCGCGGGAATCACCCGTTGCGTGGGCACGGTGCCGCCGTGAATTTCGCCGCCGACATAGCCGATCAGCCAAGGCGCCAGTTCAGGCCGGCCGCTTTCCAGCAATGTAATCTTCACCGCCGCAATACCCCCTGGGCCTGATCAGACGATCAAGTCAAACTACCCACCGCGCGACCGGCGCGACAGCATTTGCCGCGATCTGCACAAAAATCAACCGTTGTCAGCAAGCGCTCGGGCGATTTCACGCCAGCCAATGTCACGGCGAAAGAACCCGTCGCTGAAATCGATTGCGGCCACCCCGCGATAGACCTGATCGCGTGCGGCCAGAATGGTCCCCGCCCGCGCCGTGACATTCAGCACGCGTCCGCCGCTGGCCACCAGCGCGCCATCGACAAGCCGGGTTCCGGCCTGGAACACCCGCGCGCCGTCAGCTTCGGCGGCCACAATCCCCGCAATAGCGCCACCTGTGCGCGGCGCATCTGGATAGCCCTGCGCGGCGATCACGACGGTCAGCGCGGTATCGGGGGAAAGGCGCGGGGCGGACAGCGTACCCAGCTTGCCCTCAGCGCAGGCCAGCAACAGTTCGCCCAGATCGTCTTCCAGCCGCAGCATCAGCACCTGGCATTCGGGATCGCCAAAGCGCGCGTTGTATTCGATCAGCTTGACCCCGTCTTTGGTCAGCATCAGCCCGGCATAAAGCACGCCCGAATAGGGCATACCTTCCGCCGCCATGGCCTGCACGGTCGGCGCAATGATCCGCGTCATGGCTTCGCCCTCCAGCGCCGGAGTCAGCACCGGGGCCGGGCTATAGGCCCCCATCCCGCCGGTATTGGGCCCGGTATCACCGTCGCTGACGCGCTTGTGATCTTGCGCGGAGCCGAATGGAACGATGGTGTGCCCGTCAGTCAGCGCAAACAGGCTGACCTCTTTGCCTTCGAGGAATTCCTCAACCACCGCCTCGGCCCCAGCGGCACCGAACCGGCCCGAGAAAATTTCGTCGATAGCCGCGCCTGCCTCAGCCGCAGTCAATGCGACAGTAACCCCTTTGCCGGCCGCCAGGCCATCGGCCTTGACCACCACCGGCACACCGAACTGCGCCAGTGCGGCGTGGCCTTCGGCGGCGCTGCGGACCCGCGCATAGGCGGCGGTGGGGATGCCATGACGGTCACACAGTTCCTTGGTGAAGGCCTTGCTGCCTTCCAACTGCGCCGCCGCCCGGCTTGGGCCGAATACCGCAATTCCGGCACCGCGCAGGCTGTCCGCCAGACCATCAACCAACGGCGCTTCGGGTCCGATCACGACCAGTCCAATCACTTGGCTGGCGCAGAACGAAATTACGGCGGCATGGTCAGTGCTGTCCAGCCCGGTGCATTCGGCATAGTCTGCGATCCCCGGATTTCCCGGTGCCGCGAACAGCTTGTCACCCGGATTGCGCAGCAAGCGGGATTGCGCCAACTTCCACGCCAGCGCATGTTCGCGCCCGCCCGATCCCAACAGCAGGATGTTCATGCCCGGTCCTTCGCCTTATTCCGATGATGCCACGCCCGACACCGCAGCTGGGGCGCTGTTAGCGAAGGACACGGCGGGGGACAACGCCGCGCCGCTTTCGGTCAGCGCAATTTCTGCCGCGCTCAAGCGGGTGGTGGAGGACCGCTTCGGGTTCGTGCGGATCCGAGGCGAGCTGTCCGGGGTTAAACGTGCCGCCTCTGGCCACCTGTATCTGGCGCTGAAGGATGAAGCCGCTCGGATCGACGGGGTGATGTGGCGCGGCAATGTCCAGCGGTTGGGGTTCCTGCCCGAAGACGGGCTGGACGTGATCGTCACCGGCAAGCTGACGACCTATCCGGGGCGCTCGAACTATCAGGTGGTGGTCGAGCAGATGGAGATCGCCGGGGAAGGCGCGCTGCTCGCACTGCTGGCGAAAACCAAGGCGCGGCTTGAGGCCGAAGGGCTGTTTGATCCCGCGCGCAAGCGCCGCCTGCCCTATCTGCCGCGCGTGATCGGGGTGGTTACTTCGCCGACCGGGGCGGTGATCCGCGACATCCTGCACCGGCTGGCGGACCGGTTCCCGTGCCGGGTACTGGTCTGGCCGGTGCTGGTTCAAGGCCAGGGTGCGGCGGCGCAGGTTGCGGCGGCGGTGCATGGCTTTTCGGCATTGGCGGCGGACGGCCCGGTGCCCCGGCCCGATCTGGTGATCGTCGCGCGCGGCGGCGGGTCCATTGAGGACTTGTGGGCATTCAACGAGGAAGCGGTGGTCCGCGCGATTGCCGCCTGCACGATTCCGGTGATTTCTGCCGTGGGCCATGAAACCGACACCACGCTCGCCGATTTCGCCGCCGATCTGCGTGCGCCAACGCCCACGGCGGCGGCAGAAATGGCGGTGCCGGTGCGCGCGCAGCTGCTGGTCCAGCTGGGCGAACTGGAGCTGCGCCAGCGCCGCGCCATTGCGCGCCCGGTGCAATTGGGGCGCGAGCGGCTGGCGGCCCGCGCCGAGCGCCTGCCCGCGCCCGAAGCGCTGCTCGCGCCTTATGCGCAGCGGCTGGACGATGCGGGCGAGCGGCTGCGACGAGCCCTGCGCGACCGGGCGTTGGCGGGGGCTGGCCGGCTCAACCTGCTCGGCGGGCGGCTGTCGCTGCCCCTGCTCACCGCGCGACTTGACCGCGCGCGCGGGCAGCTTGACGGCCACGCGCGGTTGCTCGCCTCGCTCGATCCGGACCGGGTACTGCAACGCGGCTATGTGCGGGTGACCGGCCTCGATGGCCGCACCCTGACCAGCGCGGCGGCGGCGCGGACGGCGGGCGCGCTCGCGCTGCGGTTTCGTGATGGCACGGTGGACGCGGTTCCGGCTGGCAGTGCGGCAGAACTACCACGCGCCGCGCCCAAGCCGCGCACCTCGGTAGTCAGCCAGGACCAAGGCAAATTGCTTTGAGCGCTGCTGCTTGCTAAAGCACGGGGATGTTGATGTCCTCCGCTGATCGCGCCGCAAATCTGTTTTACCAGCCAAACGGCTTCCGGGTACTCAGTCCCGGCAGCTACGTGATCTGCGCGGTCAGCGGGCGGCAAGTTGCATTGGAAGCGCTGCGCTATTGGAGTGTTGAGCGGCAGGAAGCCTATGCCGGACCCGATCAAGCAACGCAGCGGCTGCTCGGCCAGGCATGAGCGTTGCAGTATGAGCGGGCCAGAATGAACAGGCCGCGTACTGGCTGGCTGTGGGGCGGCGGGGCGCTGGTGCTGCTTGGCATCGGCAGCTGCAACGCCGGCAGCCTGGCCCCACCCGCCGTCCGGCCCAGTCCTGCGGTCGCTGCACCTGTTGCATCGCCCGCCCCGCGCCCGCCTGCCCCGCAAACACTCTCGCTCGCAGGTGAGCTGACGCAAGGCGGCTGGGCGCTGGGTCAAGTGCCCGCCGGAACGCGCTCCCTTTCGCTCGATGGCAGCCCAGTGCGGTTCGCGCCCGACGGCCGGTTTGTGATCGCGTTTGACCGGGACAGCGGCCCCGCCGCACGGCTGGTTGCGCAGCTAGTCGATGGCCGCGAGATTACACGCGCGTTGACCATCACCCCGCGCGCCTGGAACATTGAGCATATTGCCATTGGTCCGCGCCCCGGCGCTGCACCCAGCGCCGAATATCAGCGCCGCCGCACCGCTGAGCTGGCGCAGATCAACGCCGCCCGTGCGATTGACGCAGAGAGCAACGGCTGGCGGCAACGATTCATCTGGCCGGTGACGGGCCGCATTTCGGGGCGGTTTGGGTCGCAGCGGATCTATCGCGGCACGCCGGGATCCTATCATTCGGGGATCGACATCGCCACCGGGGCGAGCGGCACGCCGTTCGTGGCTCCGGCGGACGGAGTGGTGATCCTGGCTGCGCAGAGCCCGTTCACGCTGGAAGGCCGGCTGCTGATGATTAATCACGGGATGGGGCTGAACAGCGCATTC
>JANORN010000179.1:0-1846 GCA_031415355.1 Novosphingobium sp.
AAGCCATGGCCCCACAGCACTGATCCATCGGCGAGCACCAGCACGCCGGTCGCGCCGGTCGGTTGAGGCGCGTGCGAAGGGGCGGCGTCGGCCATGAGAAAGGCGCTCCGGGTGCTTGGTTCTGGCGATGTTGCTAAGGGATGGCGGCTAGACCCCTCCCCCAGTAGCGTCAACCTATGAAAAGCCGAAAGTTCCCGCTAAGTCGCACCTTTCCCCAGTCACACGCCAATTCACAGGAAAACCACCAGCCATGCTTCGCGATTCGATCAAGGCCGCGCAAATCACCGCCATGAAGGCTGGCGACAAGCCGCGCCTGGGTGCCGTCCGGCTGATCCTGGCCAAGCTGAAGGACAAGGACATCGAACTGCGCACCGCAGCGTCGCTGCCCGATGACGATACGCTGGTGGTCGATGTGCTGCAAAAAATGGCCAAGCAGCGCCGCGAATCGATTGCGATGTTTGAACAGGGCGGCCGTCAGGAATTGGCCGAAATCGAACAGGCCGAGCTGGCGGTGATCGCAGGCTTCATGCCTGCACAGCTAAGCGAGGACGACACCAAGGCCGCGATTGCCGCGATCATCGCCGAAACCGGCGCGGCCAGCATCAAGGACATGGGCAAAGTCGTCGCCGCGCTGAAAGCCGCGCACGGCCCGCAGCTGGATATGAGTAAGGCGTCAGGACTGGTGAAAGCGGCGCTGGGGTGAGGTTGCAGCTTTGAACTGAGGGAAATTCGCACGCCAAGGCGCCAAGATGTTGCCCTGGGCCGCAGGCTTAGTTTTATAATTCGAAACTGAAATCGAACATTGGCTAAAATGAAAAACGGCTTTGCCGCCAAGGGCAACATCTTGGCGTCTTGGTGTGCGAATTTTTGCCCCCGACATCCACCCGCAACGCCTCGACAATACCCTTCGCAGGCGCAATAGACGACCCATGTCCCTAACCCCGCAATGGCTTGATGAACTGCGCGCCCGGATCTCGCTGTCGGGCGTGATCGGGCGGACGACGCGGCTGACCAAGGCGGGGCATGAGTTCAAGGCCTGCTGCCCGTTTCACAACGAGAAATCGCCCAGCTTTACAGTCAATGATTCCAAAGGTTTCTATCATTGCTTCGGCTGCGGGGCGCATGGCGATGCGATCCGGTGGATGACCGATCAGCGCGGGCTGGGTTTCATGGATGCGGTGAAGGAACTGGCCGCTGAAGCCGGGATGGAGGTTCCTGCTCCTGATCCGCAAGCGGCCAAGGCGGCGGAGCAGCGCGATTCTTTGCATGACGTCATGACGGCGGCGCAGGCGTGGTTCGCCGAGCGGCTGGCTTCAGATGAAGGCACCAAGGCGCGGGCCTATCTCGCCACCAGAGGCTTTGATGCCCATACGGTGAAACGGTTCGGGTTTGGCTATGCCCCCGAAGGCCGACAGGCGCTGAAAGCCGCGCAGGCGCAATTCCCGGAAGAGCTGCTGATCGAAGCGGGTCTGCGCATCGCGGTTGAAGACAAGGAGCCTTACGACCGGTTCCGGGGCCGCCTGATGCTCCCCATCGAAGACGCGCGCGGGCGGGTGATCGCCTTCGGCGGGCGCATTCTGGACGCGGCGAAGACCGATGCGCCGAAGTACCTGAATTCGCCCGATACGCCGCTGTTTGACAAGGGCCGCACGCTGTACAACCTGCACCGCGCCGGGCCTGCGAGCCGCCAGACCGGGCGACTGGTCGTGGTCGAAGGGTACATGGATGTGATCGCGCTGGCCGCCGCCGGGATCGATGACGCCGTGGCCCCGCTCGGCACCGCGCTGACCGAGCGCCAGCTGGAAATGCTGTGGCGGCTGGTCGAAACTCCGGTGCTGTGCTTCGA
>JANORN010000180.1:0-5136 GCA_031415355.1 Novosphingobium sp.
ACTTCGATCAGGCCGAAATGGATGTTGAGGCCGTGAGCGAAGGCGAGGGCCGCGCCGGGGCGCAGGTTGCCCTTGACGTCATCGGCCCAGATCGCCGCCTGATGTTCGTCAGGGGCGAGGATCATCAGCACATCGGCCCACTTGGCCGCATCCTGATTTGACATCACCTTGAAGCCCGCGCCTTCAGCTTTTTTAGCGCTGGCTGAACCGGGCCGCAGCGCAATCGCCACGTCCGCAACGCCGCTGTCGCGCAGGTTCTGCGCATGGGCATGGCCTTGCGAGCCATAGCCCAGGATTGCGATCTTCTTGCCGGTGACCAGACCCAAATCGGCGTCGGCGTCGTAATAGACTTTCATCAGAGGTCCTTGATTGTATGAATGGCTAACTAAAGGGTGTCTTCGTAATAGGCGGCAAGCTGTTCAACCTCATCGGCGCGGCGAGAGATTGTGTTGGTGTAACACATCTGAGACTGAAGCCGGTCGAGAGTCCCGCTTTCCAGCATATAGTGTATGCAGGATGCATCCCTGAAACGGATCCAGATCCGTTGCTCAGCGGCAAGCGCTGCTCCCTTTTTGCTGCGCGTTCCGCCCACGCTTTTCATCAGTCGCTGCCAACCGGCATTTAACCGGGCATCTTCAGCGTTGGCTAAATCGACATAACAATCTTTAAGCGCCAAATCGCCGCCATTGGAGGCGGAAATGCAGCTTTCCAGTTTAGCCTGCGTGGAGGGGGTCGGACCCGCGAAAGCGGTGCCCGGCACGATCAGGGCGATCGCTATTGCCGCGAAGGGCCTGACTTTCGACAAATTCATCATGCCTCGCTCGCCCCGCGCATCATGCCAACAACGCCGGTCCGGCCCACTTCGACCAGTCCCAGTTCGCGCATCAATGCAACAAAGCGGTCGATCTTGTCCGGCGCGCCGGTCAATTCGAACACGAAACTGCTGGTGGTGGTGTCGATTACACTGGCGCGGAATACTTCGGCAAGGCGCAGTGCCTCGACCCGGGCATCACCCGTTCCAGCAACCTTGACTAAGGCTAGTTCGCGCTCAACGTGTGCACCAGCTTCGGTCAGGTCGATCACCTTGTGCACCGGCACCAAGCGCTCCAGCTGGGCATGGATCTGGTCGATCACCTCGGGCGGACCATGCGTGACGATGGTGATCCGGCTGACCGCGTGGTTTTCCGAGATATCGGCCACGGTCAGGCTGTCGATGTTATAGCCGCGCGCGGTGAACAGCCCGGCGATCTTGGCGAGAATCCCCGCCTCGTTATCGACCGTGACGGTGAGGACGTGGCGTTCGGACGCCTGCTGTTTGATTTTCATCATGTCAGTACCCGGGCCATCGAAGTTCAAACATCAAATCGGCGTCCGAATGGTCACGAATGAACTCTCGGCCTTGCTGAACGCTTTTTGCCTGATCAGCGTCGTTATTGAAATCGAGCATCGAATCAATCAGCAACATCCACTGCCCGTCAGGTAATTTGCGCGCTGCCTCAATTCCGTCCAACGGTAAATTATGGGTCTCTAGCCACGCTAGCACATGGCCAGTATTCTCTCTCGAGAACCACGTTCCACGTTCAGCCAGCCGCGCGAGCTCGTCTGGAAGAGCTTTTTCTTGCTCCATCACACCAGCGCCTTAGCAGCATCGTCCATCGTACCTGCAACCGCATCGCCGTACAAAATCATGTCGGTATGCGCCGCGCCGCTGGGGATCATTGGATAGCAATTGGCTTCCTTCGCCACCCGGCAATCGACGATCACCGGGCCGTCGTGATCGAGCATCGCCTGAATGCCCGCGTCGAGCTGGCTCTCGTCCTCGATCCGCACGCCCTTCCAACCGTAAGCCTCGGCCAGCTTCACAAAATCTGGCAGGGAGTCGCTGTAACTCTCTGAATAGCGGCTCTCATAGGTCAGCTCCTGCCACTGGCGGACCATCCCCATCCATTCGTTGTTGAGGATAAAGACCTTCACCGGCAGGCGGAACTGGGTGGCGGTGCCCAGCTCCTGAATGTTCATCTGGATCGAGGCGTCACCCGCGATGTCGATCACCAGCGCATCGGGATTGCCGCATTGCGCGCCGATGGCGGCGGGAAGGCCATAGCCCATCGTGCCCAGCCCGCCCGAGGTGAGCCACTTGTTCGGTGCGAAAAACGGGAAATACTGTGCCGCCCACATCTGGTGCTGGCCGACTTCGGTGGCGATGATCGGGTCGCGGTGCTTGGTCAGAGCATACAGCCGCTCAACCGCCAGTTGCGGCATGATCGCGTCCTTGCGGGCGGGATAGGCTAGGCTTTCGCGCGCGCGCCAGCCGGTGATCCGCGCTTTCCATTCGCTCAGGTCCTGCGCCTTGCGGGTGCCCCAGGCCTGGATCAACTGCTCCAGCACCACCGCACAATCGCCAATGATCGGCAGGTCGACCCGCACAGTCTTGTTGATTGAACTGCGATCAATATCGATGTGGATCTTGGTCGAAGTGGGGCTGAAGGCATCCAGACGGCCCGTAACCCGGTCATCGAACCGCGCGCCGACGCAGACCATCAGGTCGCACTTGTTCATCGCCAGATTGGCTTCGTACGTGCCGTGCATCCCCAGCATCCCGAGCCAATCGGCGTGGTCCGCCGGAAACGCCCCAAGGCCCATCAGCGTTGAGGTAACCGGTGCGCCGGTCAGGGTTTGCAACTGGCGCAACAGTTCCGCCGCGCGCGGACCTGAGTTGATCACCCCGCCGCCGGTGTAGAATATGGGTGCCTTGGCATTGGCCAGCAGTTCCATTGCGCGGGCAATGTCGCGCTGGCTGCCTTCAAGCTGCGGTGTGTAGCGGTTGCGGCGCTGCGGCGCTCCGTCGGTCAGCATGGCTGAGGCGATCTGGACGTCCTTGGGAATGTCGATCAATACCGGGCCGGGGCGACCGGTAGTGGCGATCTGAAACGCCTCATCAATCGTCGCAGCCAGCTCGGCCGGGTCTTTCACCAGATAGTTGTGCTTGGTGCAGTGGCGCGTGATGCCGATGGTGTCGGCTTCCTGAAACGCGTCCGATCCGATCAGCCCGGTCGGCACCTGCCCGGTGATCACCACCAGCGGAATCGAATCCATGAAGGCATCGGCAATCCCGGTGACCGCATTGGTCGCGCCTGGGCCGGACGTAACCAGCACCACGCCGGGCTTGCCGGTGGAACGGGCATAGCCCTCGGCTGCATGGGCCGCCCCGGCTTCGTGGCGGACGAGGATGTGGCGGATCCGTTCATCGCCGAACAGCGCGTCGTAGATCGGCAGCACTGCCCCGCCGGGATAGCCGAACACGAATTCAACCCCCTGCCGGACCAGGCTCTCCACCAGAATGTTCGCGCCGCTGCGCTCTTCGCTCACCTTAGCTGTCCTTCATTCCACCCAAGCGGGCCTTCTTTAATGGATGACCCGGCACAGTCTAGCCGCACCGGGTCTCCTCTCTAACTCGCCAAAGTCCCGCCGGGCGGGATTGAAGGGCGCTCTATGCGACATTAAATAACGTGTCAAGCTCTAATGTTGGAATAATCTTGCAAATATCTTGTCTAAATCGGCATCATGTGACTCGAGGCGCGACCAGTCGGGCGGCGTCTGCCCGCGTAGCCAGGTATATTGCCGCTTGGCATAGTTGCGGGTCGCCTGCTGCCCGCGCTCCTCCATGGCGGCCCGGTCGAGCGTCCCACGAATGAATGCAGCAATCTCTGGCACCCCGATTGCGCGCATTACTGGCAAGTCGGGATCAAGCTGGCGCGTCAGCAATTGCTGCACTTCGGCGATGGCTCCTCCTGAGCCTGTCGAGGGATCCAGCATTGCGGAAAAGCGCTGGTTACAGCGCGGATAGAGCCAATCACGCGACGGGGTCAGCACCAGCGGTGCGAGCGTAACGCAGTCTGCAATTCCGCCGCTGCGCTCCTGCTGCCAAGCCGCCAGCGTTCGTCCAGTGGAAAGCACCACCTCCAGCGAACGCGCCACGCGGGTCCGGTCATTGTGGGAAAGCCGCGCTGCCCGCTCGGGATCGTGCTGCTGCAACTGGGCATAGGCCTGCGCCACGGGCAGCGCGCGGGCGTGGTCGCGAATGGTGGAGTCAATCGGCGGGATTGGGGCAATTCCGTCCAGCAGTGTTTGCAGATAGAGTCCGGTGCCGCCGACCAGGATCGGCACGCCGCCTGCGCCATGGACTTCGGCAATCACGGCTCGCGCTCGCGCAGCCCAGTCAGCGGCAGAACAGGCAACTGCGCCGTCCCATTCGCCAAACAGCCGGTGCGGCACGCCCTGCATTTCGGCGGCATCGGGCCGCGCGCTCAGCACTTGCAAGTCGGCATAGACCTGCGCGCTGTCGGCATTGATCACGGTCGCGGGTCGTCCCTGCGCAATCAGCGCCAAGGCGAGCCGTACCGCCAGATCGCTCTTGCCGCTGGCGGTCGGTCCTGCAATGAGCGCCAGCGGCGGCTTGCCTGCTGCCGAATCTGATAAGGATTGCGCCTTGCCCATCGCCCGGCTGATAGCAGAACCTGCCGCGCTGTCCGCAAATTGTGCGGCAGCGGTCCATGCGTTGCAGGCACAGGGATTGCGCGTACGCTCAGCCGCGCCGCTCGCGGACGAAACCGCAGTGGTTCAGTTTGATCTTGATGGCGGCGACGGCGCAGCGATCCGCGCTGTGCTCGATGCGCAGTTTGCGCCGAGCGACCTGCTGGTCACGCGCGAACTGCCGGTGGTGCCGCGGGTGTTCGTGTCCGACATGGACTCCACCATGATCGCGGCCGAATGCATCGATGAGCTCGCCGATTTTGCCGGGATCAAGGACCAGATCGCCGCAATCACCGAGCGCGCGATGCAGGGCGAGCTCGATTTCGCCGAGGCCCTGACCGAGCGTGTGCGGCTGCTCGCAGGCTTAAGCGAAGAAGCGATTCAACAGTGCCTCGCTGAGCGGATCGCCCCAATGCCGGGCGCGCGGGTGTTGGTCGAAACGCTCAAATCGCTGGGCTGCCACACGGTGCTGGTCACCGGCGGGTTCCACCAGTTCGCCGATCCGATTGCCGAACTGCTCGGGTTCGAAGTTGTGGTCGGCAATCGCCTCGAAATTTTGGACGGCAAGCTCACCGGAGGATTGGTCGGCGATATCGTCGATAG
>JANORN010000181.1:0-1899 GCA_031415355.1 Novosphingobium sp.
GATAATGCCAGCAATTTGATCGCCTGCTGCAGTTGCGGCGTCATGACCAGCGACTGGCTTTGGCGCAGATCGAGGCGGGGGGCTAAAGCCATGAAATTACGTTTCCGCCATTTGCTCCATCACATTGCAAAACTCTCGCCCAGATACAGCCGCCGTACATTGGGATCGGCGACCAGCGCCTCTGGCGAACCGGCGAACAGCACCTGGCCGCCATAAATGATGCAGGCGCGGTCGACGATGTCGAGCGTTTCGCGGACATTGTGGTCGGTAATCAGCACGCCGATGTTACGGGTTTTCAGGTCTTTGATAAGGTCGCGAATATCCGAAATCGAAAGCGGGTCAATGCCTGCAAAAGGTTCGTCGAGCAGCATGATCGAAGGACTGGCCGCGAGCGCGCGGGCAATCTCGCAGCGCCGCCGTTCGCCGCCTGAAAGCGCCATCGCGGGCGCAGTGCGGAGCCGCGTCAGGCCGAATTCATCGAGTAATTTTTCGAGCCGCTCGCCGCGCGCATCGGAATTGGGCTCGGCCATTTCCAGCACGGCATCGATGTTTTGCTCGACTGTCATCCCGCGAAAAATGGAGGTTTCCTGGGGCAAATAGCCAAGTCCCAATATCGCCCGGCGATACATCGGCAAGCTAGTAATGTCTGCGCCATCCAGCATGATCCGCCCGCTATCCGGTTTGACCAGCCCCATGATCGAATAAAAGCAAGTTGTCTTGCCTGCGCCGTTCGGGCCGAGCAGACCAACGACCTCGCCCTTTGCGACCGACAATGATACATCGGTTAATACCGCACGCTTGTCGTAGCTTTTGGCGATGGAAATAACGCCAAGACCGGTTGCCATGCCTTCGTCAGTCATCGCATTTGCGCCGGGGCGTTCTGCCGTGATGCCGTCCATTTCAAATCGCCCGCTTAGATGTGTTGTGTCGTAAGATAACTAAGGGCTTGGCGGGCAACATGCAATTGGCATGATTTATGCCTGTCCGTTTTGGGGCAATCAGTTTTTGCGCTGCGGCACGGTAAAAGTGCCCTTCACACGGCCGCCCGAGTTGGTCGTGCCCGGCGCGCCGCCGCCGTTGATCGTTGATCGTCCCGAGTTCAGATCGATGACCAGACGTCCGCCAGAAAGCTTGTTCGCGCCCTGCGTCAGGTTCACCCCGCCGATCAGCGTTATCAGATTGGCATTGAGATCATAAATTGCCGAGCTGCTGGTCGCGCGCAGGTCATCTTTGGTGATGATCACGCCGCCGGTCGCGTCGAGCCGGTTGACGTCGATGCCGCCGCCGCTGGTGTACGCCGCCGTAACCCGGTTGGCCTTCATTGTCAGGCCGGCCTGCGTCGCGGTCACGCCGCCTGTTAGAACTACGCGGTCGGCGCGGTCTTGCAATTCCAGCGCGCCTGCGTCGAAATTGACCGGCGCGTTGCTATTATGGTTGCGGATGGTTTGTGCTGGCGAGGCCGATGATATCAGCGCGGCTGCGACAATTGCTGCCGACAGGCCAAGTGGGAAAGAGCGTATCTTCATGTCCGTGTCACTTAATCGCATTCTGGTCGATACGCAATTGCACGCCGCCATCCAATCGCACCACACGGGTTTCGAGGTCCGCCCTGAGCCGTCCGGCCTTGAACGTGCCGACTTTCGTTCGCCCGCTGACCGGACCAAAGCTCTGCATGGTCTTGTCCTTCAGCGACAATTCGACGTTGCTCGCGATGATATCATAGCCCGGCGACTCGAGCGCGAGCGGACCGTTCACCCGCATCGTTTCCTTGGCTAGATTATAGTTGCCACGCTGCGCCAATATTGATGCAGGGCCATCATTCAGCAGAATGCGCGCGGACAGCGCGGTCATATCGAGGCTCGGGTCGGCTGACGTTTTCTGCACAGCGCTGCCTGCGCG
>JANORN010000182.1:0-36324 GCA_031415355.1 Novosphingobium sp.
GGAAATGCGGCTGCTGTTCGAGGCCCTGCTCGACCGGATCGACAGCGTGGAACTGGCGGGCGAACCCAAGCGCGCGAAGAGTACGTTTGTCGGCGGACTGAAGACCCTGCCGCTGCGGTTTAGCGCCAGTTGAGCAGCGTAAAACTGTTGCAATTGGAATCGCAACCATAAGAATCGCTTGAGACGATACGGATTTCCGTATTAATCCCCTCAATTCGGCGCAGCTCGCCGGTCGCAACAGGGGGAGCACGCCATGCCGACATTCACTGGAACCACGGGCAGCGATACGCTGACCGGTACGGTTGATGCCGATACGCTGATCTCGAATGGCGGCAACGATACGATCACTGCGGGCGACGGGGACGATACCGTGATCGTGGTGTCGCAGGTGACCGCCTATGGTACGCTCAGCGGCGGCAACGGCATCGATACCTTGCAGATTGATCGCGCGCTGACACCGGTTATCGCGCAAAACGGCGGGGGCAGTTACGCGCTGAACCTGGCGGTGCTGAACAATGTTACGCAGACCTTTCTTACCTCATTCGAGCGCATATCATTCAATTCGCAAGTCGGCGATCAGATGAACGTTCAGCTGGCTTATGGCGGCAACGGCGGCGCGGCTAACCAAGTGGGGACAGGCCTGTCTGCCACCGCAGAACTGGTTGGCGGGGCGGGGGTCGATTCGCTGTTCCTGTTGTACAACAGCGCCAACCTGCCCGGCACAGTGACCGCGCCCACTTTTACTTATAGCAACTGGACAACGCCAACGCGGGCCTATTTGGGCGACCGGGTCACCGTCACGGTGACGGGCAGCGGTAACACCACCATGAACGGTTCCGCTCATGCTGCGGGGGTGCAGGGGCTAAATGGCGGCGCGGGCAATGATATCATCAATGGGTCCAACAATATGGACCTGATCAGCGGCGGCGCGGGCGGCAGCGATCAACTGTTCGGCAATGGCGGTGATGATACGCTGTTTCTGATCAATTCGTATTTTATCAACCCGGGTACCGGCATTCCTGGGGCTGAAACCACCCGCACCGGCGCGGGATCGCTGTTCGATGGCGGGGCCGATACCGATTTCCTGCTGCTGGGCGGCAATGTGAATTTTCAAGGCACCATCCAGAATATCGAAGGCCTGGTCCTGATCCCGGGCTATACCAACACCAATGCCGGGGCGACGATTTCGGTAGGCTCGCAATATGCCACCGTGGCAACCTTCGCCAACGCGACCTTCGCTGGCTTTCCCACCAATTTGCAAGTTGGCGGACAGGGGCAGGTCAGCATTACGCTGGGCGCGGCTGGTGATACCTTTAACGGCTCCGCGATCCAGTTCGATCTGCTTTCGGACGTGGTCTTTAACATCATCAGCGGCGCGGGCAGCGATACCGTCACTGGAACCAGCGCGCGCGATATTATGGAAGCCAGCGGCGGCAGCGATGCCCTGAGCGGGCTGGGCGGCGATGATTTGTTCTGGCTCTATGCCGCCGCCGCCAGCGCGCAAGGCGGCGCGGACGATGATATTTTCAATCTGTTCGTCAATGGCGGGGGCAGCAACATCGATGGCGGCGCGGATTTCGATACGCTGCGCGTAGAACAAAATGCCACATTGAGCGGCACCGTGGCGGGGCTGGAGGCGATCCATCTGGTCGGGACGCAGCTGACCATGAGTGGCACCACTTTTGCCAACGGCTTCACGTCCAACACCACAATTACCGGCGCAGGTACGATGGTGGTCGAGATGGTTGCGGGAACCCAGTTCAAGGGCCAGAACCTGATCATGAACACCAGCAGCGTGGCCTTTGTCGTGCTGGGCAGCGCCGGGGCGGATGCGATCAAAGGCGTGATCAATGCCGTCAACCTCATCAATGGCGGTGATTCGAACGACCAGATCCGTGGCGGGGCGCTGAACGACGCGATCAACGGCGGTAATGGCAATGACAAGCTCGTCGGCTTCACCGGCGCAGACACGCTGACTGGCGGGGCCGGGAATGACCAGTTCCGCTATCTGTTTACCACCGACAGCGGCGTGGGCGGGCTAGCCGATCACATCACCGATTATCTCGCCGGAACCGACCGGCTGAATTTCAGCCTGCTCGATGCCGATCCGGTCGCCCCAGGCCGTCAGGCGCTGACTTTCATCGATACACTGGCGTTCAGCGCCACCGGCACTGCGCAGGTCCGCTATGGCGTGTCGGGCGCGAACCTGCTGGTGCAAGTCGATCTGGACGGCAATGGCACGGCGGATATGGAAATCGTGCTCGACGGCGCTTCGGCCCAGACGCTGAGTGGCGGCGATTTCATGCTCTAGATTGTTGGTTTGCCGTGATTTCCAAGTCGCCAGATGATTCCATCTGGCTCGAAATCACTCTAAACGCCGAAGAAATCGCTGGCCGTCAAGGCGGCGCCGGGGTTGAGGACTGCGAACAGCACCATGTCCCCGGCCCCGCTGCCGTCTGCATCGTAATAGACCTGCCCGGTGGCTGGATCGTAGATGATCCGCGTATCCACGCTGGTGGCGGCAGCGCCAGTCTCGAATGCCATTTCTGCCAGCGCGCCCGCATCCAGCGCGCCGAACACGCTGCGGTCCAATTCGATCCTGTCACTGCCGCTGGCAAAGTCCGTGATTGTATCGATGTTGCTTAAGCCCAATGCGGTATCGAACCGGAACGTATCCGCACCGCTGCCGCCGATAAGCAGGTCATTGCCGCTGCCGCCAACGAGCAGGTCGTCGTCATTTCCGCCATCGAGATAGTCGGCGCCAGCGCCGCCGATCAACTGGTCGTCACCGGCATAGCCAAACACGAAATCAGCCGCATCGCCGGCTGTGATGGTATTGGCCAGTTCATTGCCATAGCCATAAAAGCGGGTGGTGGCAGCGCCCGTAAAGGTCAGGTCTTCAAGGTGGCTCGTCAAAGAGTAACTGGCGAGGGTCGTGATTACGTGGTCGCGCCCGGCATTCGCGATTTCCTTGATGCTCGCGGTGCTGCTGGCGATTAGATAGGTATCATCGCCGGCACCGCCATTCAGCCGCACGGTGAACCCCGCATCGTCGAGAACATCGTTGCCGCCTTTGGCGTGCAACGATTGAAAATCGAGTGCGCCGCGCAAAAAATTGGCTTGGCCATCGCCCCGAATTACTTCGCCACCGGTGTTCTCACCGGTAATCGTGACAGTCACGGTGGCCGCGCTGCCACCGGACAGCGTGTAGCTGAAATCGTCCCGGGCCTCGGCCAAGGTCGTGCCTGTTTCCGCCCCGGCCAGATGAGCAAAAGCTCCGGCCGGATCGTAGCGCAGCAGGCCCGTGGCCAGCAGCGTGACTTGTGCACCGCTGGCGAGGGTGACGGTGTCACCTGCGACAAGCGCCTGCCCGGCGACTGCAACAATCGTCTCGGTGATCCCGTCTGGATTAAGGTCGTTCGCCAGCGGTGCAAATTCTGCAACGCCGGTTTCCGCCGCGGTCACCGCATCAGCCACCGCCGCGATGGGCAGCCAAGGCCGCAGCACGAGATTAAGCACGATTGGCGCGTCTTCGCGTCCAGCGCTGTTGGTCAGCCGCACCGACAATGTGCGGGTCTCGGCAACCTCGACCACGCCTGAATGCGAAAAGCCAATCGAGCGGATCAACGCTTCGACCGCAGCCAGGCTGGCGCCGTTGTTCAGCGCAACCCGCAACACCCCAGTGGTGCTGTCGGTTACCACGGTGCCGAAGGCGGTGCCGTTGAAGTCCAGGCTCTGCCCGGTCCGCGTGATTCCGGTCGGGTTTGTCGCATTGCCCGTGATCGCCAGTTGATCCAAACTTTCAAAGCCAGAGGTGATTTTGAACGTCAACAATGAACCCGCAAGATCGGCTGAATCGACATCGCTCAACACTGCATCAGGCAACAGCAAGGTTGGTGCGGCGAGTTCCAGATAGGTCAGCCCCGCCGCCGCCGCACCGGGATCGATCGCGCTGGCATCGTCAATCTGGGTCAGGCTGATTGCGGCGTTCACTCGGTCAGTCGTACCATTGGCGAGCGTCAGGCTGGCATCAAGCAGCCGCGCGAAGCTGGTCGCGGGATCGTCCGCCGTGCTGCGATAGGTGACCGCTTCCAGCACTGCTTGCGCATCGGCAGCGGTGGCGGCGGCGGTGAACTGGACCAGCAGGTCGCTGCCCAGGGCGCCGCCAATGACCGTGGCGACAGCGCGCCCGTCGATGGTCAGGACCCCGCCAGCGAGCGTTAGCCTGGCACTGGTCGCGATTGCCAGTTCGTCCTCAGCGGTTTCATAGGCCAGATGCTCCACCCGCAGCAGCGCCCCGGTCAGGTCGGGGCTGGCCGGTAGTGTCCAGTCTTCATCGGCAAAGGGCCGCACGGCGGGGCCTTCTTCCTGATAGGCCAGCACGGCATCAAACCCGGCACCGATGATCTGGGTGGTGGGGGACAAGTCAATCGCGCCGGAGACCGGGATCATCAGCCCGGCGCGCGATTCGATTGATCCGCCCTGCCACGACAGATAGCTCGCCTGATCCGAATGGACCCCGGCCACGCCAAACCCGCTGGCCGGATCGCGCAGCCCCAGCGCGGTGCTGTCCGTCACGACGAAATCAGACGGGGTGCCATCGCCCGCGGTGGTAACCTCCATCGCGAAGGACCCGCCCTGGAAGTATGACCCGCTCGCGGTTCCGCTAACTCCGCCGATCCGCACCGCGATGTAATAGTGCGCGATAAACGAGGAATCGACGATATGCAGCCCGTCAACCTGTTGCGCGCCCAGCGCGATCAGCGCCGATCCTTGTGATGGGTGCAGGATTTCGACCTGGGTATTGATGATCGTGATATTGCTGAGCGGAACGATTGACGAGATCAAGCTGAACCCCAGAAAGCCCGAACCATAGGCGGAGCTGTCGACATAGGTAATGTTGTTCGATCCCCACAGCGGGTGGAAATAGGCTTCGGTCGAAATATCGCCATCGCCGTCGCGCGCGTGGACGTTGGTCAGCGTGATCCCATCGGCGAACATCTGTTCGAAATGGACTTGTGAATTGAAGGTCTGGCAATCGTCGTAAGTGCCGCTGGCTTTGATATAAGGGCTGCCGGCCTGAAAGCTGCCGAGATCGCCCTGCGCGAAATGGGCATAGCCGGTGGCGTTGGAGACATCGACGCGGGCAATCGCGAAGTCGGTCGCAAATTTCATGAACACGCCGTTGAGCCGCAGGTCGTCGGGCGAAATCTTGCTGGCATCCACCGCGAAATCGGACAGGGTGATGCCAGTGGCGTTGGGCGCGGAGATCACCACCGCATTGTTCGATGGATCGATGATCTGGAAATCAGCGGCGGCGCGCAGCACGGTCTGATCGCGCCCGGCCCCGATCAGCGCCTTGCCCGATGGAACGATCACGGAGGAATGCAGCAGGAACTCCCCCGCCGTCAACACTACTGTGGTCACCGCGGGATCGGCCAAAGCGGCATTGATCGCGGCGGCCAGATCAAGGCCTGCCGCAGGGGCGATGATTACGGTATCGTTCAAGCTGGCGGCCCCTGTTGTTTGTCACGCATGTGACAAAGCCACCTTGGCCGTTATCGATCACCCATCCTATTACCAAACTGTCTTAAAGTGTAATCAACCAGTTTTGGCCCGGCTTATTTGGGCAAATCGCGGAAATATTGCTGCCAGCTTTGCAGCATCAACACGGTCCACAGCCCGTATTGCGCGTTTACCCTGCCAGACAAGTGATCCGCCCAGATCCCGCGCACGGCGGCGGTGTTGACCAGCCCGCCGGCCTCCAATGCCTGCGGGGCGAGCAAGTCCTCCGCCCAATCGCGCATCGGGCCGCGCAACCAATCGCTGATCGGGATGCCAAAACCGCTTTTGGGCCGTTCAAACAGCGCGCGCGGCACATCACGCGCCAGCAGATCGCGCAGCACCGCCTTCGTCTTGCCGCCCGCCATATGCGTGGCGGTGGGGATGCGAAAGCCCAGCTCGACTAGCCGGTAATCGAGCAGCGGCGCGCGCGCCTCCAGCCCGCAGGCCATCGTCGCGCGGTCCACTTTGGTCAGGATATCGCCAGGCAGATAGGTCATCAGATCAAGGTAGCGCAGCTGCTCCACCGGATCGTCGAGCAGCGCCAGCCCGCGCGTGATTTCGGGATCGTCGGCGGGCTCAGTGCCGGTCGCGATCAGGCCCACATCAGCCCATTGGCTGGTCACTTGCCGGTACCGCGCCGCCGGATCGAGCGCGAGCAGCGGAGCGAGCTTGTGCAGCTTTTCGCCCACGCTGCGCGGCCGTACGCGGTCAGGGATGATCGACAGCAGCCGGTCCCACGTCGCCGGGTTGGGCGTCGCCAGTGCTGATCCCAGCAAGCTGCGCATCCCGCGCGGCAAGCGGTCCAGCCGAGCGATGATCCCGCGCGCGGCGACATAGCGGTTATATCCGGCGAAGACTTCGTCCCCGCCATCACCCGTCAGCACCACGGTTACATGGCGGCGCGCGCGTTCGGCCAGGATCGTGCTGGGGACGCTGGAGGGATCGGCGAACGGCTCGCCATAGATTTCGGGCATTCGCGCGACGGCGCCGATCACGTCTTCGGGGGCCAGGATGAAGCTCTCGTGCTCGGTCCCCAGATGCGCTGCAATCGCCTCGGCCTCGCGCGATTCGTCGTAGGCCGCCTCCTTGTAGCCGACCGCAAAGGTACGCACCGGGCGGTCGCTGAGCGCCTGCATCCGCGCGACGATCAGCGAGCTGTCGATCCCGCCCGAGAGGAACGCACCCAGCGGCACGTCCGAGACCATCCGCCGTGCTACCGCATCGTCGAGCAGCCGGGCGGTCTCATCAAACGCCGCTGGCGGCCCGCCGGGCAAGGGGTCTGCCTGCCCTGCCAGCACGGCATCGGCGAGTGACCACCAGCGGCGCTCCATCGGCTCTTGTGCGCCGGGTTCCAGCACCAGCATCACCCCGGCCGGCACCTTGCGTGCGCCCACGATGATGCTGCACGGATCGGGCACATGCCCGGTGCGCAGATAGCCCGCAGCCGCCGCACGGTCGATCGCGCGGTCAATCGCCGGGTGGCGGCACAGGCTTGGCAATTCGCTGGAGAACGCCAGTCCGCCCGCTACCTGCCCCCAATACAGCGGCTTCTTGCCGAGCCGGTCGCGGGCCAGCACCAGGCGGCGGTCACCCCGCCACCACGCTGCCAGCGCGAACATCCCGTTCAGCTTGGGCAGGGTCGCCTCAGCCCCCCACTGCGCCAAGGCATTGACGATTACTTCGGTATCGCTGTGCCCGCGAAACGCCCAGCCGAGTTCAGCCAGTTCACCGCGCAGATCGGCGGCGTTATATAGCATACCGTTATAGCACAGCGCGACCCGGCCATCGCCGCTGAGCATCGGCTGCGTGCCCGCCGCGCTCAGATCGATGATCGACAAGCGGCGGTGCGCAAAGTGGACGCCTGCGTCCGCATCGGACCATGTGGCCGAACCATCGGGCCCGCGCCGCGCGATTTCCGCGCTCATCGCCGCGAGCAGCCGCTGGCTCGCGTCGTTCTGGCCGCTGCGGCGGTCAATCAATCCTGCAATTCCGCACATGGTGCAGGCCCTTAGCGGCGACTTACGGCCAAGGCCAGCGCTGTGCTTGCAGGTTGGCCGCAGCCAGACTAACGCGGCGCGAAATCCCCGGCGCAATCAGTGCGGCCAATCATTTTGCGGAGTTACCCCCATGCCAGCCAATCCCGCCATGCTTTCCGGCCGCAAGGTCATCGTCACCGGCGGCGCCGGGTTCGTCGGCTCGCACTTGTGCGAAGCCTTGGTCGAACTGGGCGCGGACGTGATCAGCATGGATGACTTGTCGGCGGGCAAATCGAGCAATGTCGACCTGTTCAAGGGCCGCAACAACTTCCGCTTCGCCGAGATGGATGTGTGTGCAGATGATGCGTCAATGAAGGCCTTGTTCGAGGGGGTGGACACCGTGTTTCATAACGCTGCGTCGAAGAAGAACATCTGCCTGGATAATCCGCAGCGCGATCTGGACGTCAACGCGGGCGGCGCGCTCAACCTGCTGCGCCATGCGATGGATGCCGGCGTGCGCAAATTCGTCCACGCTTCCACCGGCTCGGTCTATGGCGAGCCGAAAATCTTTCCGACCACCGAAGATCACCCGCTCGCCCCAGTCAGCTATTACGGCGTGTCGAAGCTGGCGGGAGAGCGCTATGTTGACGTGTTCCGCCACCTCTATGGGCTGGACACCACGATCCTGCGCTACTTCCACGTTTATGGCCCGCGCCAGGAATCGAACGAGTTCGGCGGGGTCGTCTCGATCTTTCTGCGCCGGATCACCGAAGGCAAGAACCCGGTGGTGTTCGGCCACGGTGAACAGGTCCGCAGCTTTACCTACGTCAAGGATCTGGTCGCGGCGAACATCGCGGCGGCAACTGATGAAGCGGCCAGCGGCCAAGCCTATAATGTCGCCTCGGGCATCCGGGTGACGATCAACGATCTTGCCACGGGCATGCTCGAAATCCTCGACCCGGCGGGCAAGCTGGCGGTGGAACACGGCGAGCCGCTGGTGGGCGACATCATGGAATTCGACGTTGCCAATGCCAAAATCCGCGCCGAACTGGGGCTCAGCTTTGAGCAAGACTTCTGGGGCACGCTGAAAGCCGCGCTGAGCGACAAGGACGCATTCCTGGGTTATAAGGCGGGCTGAGACAGAGCCGGGGTCACAGCCCGTGGACCGCCGCCAGTTCTTCGGTCAGTTCCTCGCGCTGTTTACCGGCACGGCGCTGGCGCAGGTGTTCAACCTCGCCAGCTATCCGCTGCTCGCGCGGCTCTACACACCCACGCAGTTTGGGCTGTTCGGCGCGTTTGTGGCGGCGGCGGCAATCCCCGGCGCGATTGCCTGCGGGCGATTTGAACTGGGGATCACCACGGCCCCCGCCGCCGGGCGCAAGGCGATGCTGTGGCTGTGCATCCTAGTGGCGCTGGGGGTTTCGAGCGCTGCCACCATCGGCATCGCCGCCTACTGGTGGTGGATCGCCACGCCCTTGCTGGGCTTGCTGGTGCCGTTGCTGTTCCTGACCATCCTGCTGACCGGCGTGGCCAACGCGGTGACGATGTACCTGATGCGGCACGAAGCGTTCCGGTTCGCCTCGACCGGGGTGGTGGTGCGCACCGCAGTGACCGTCGGGGTGCAACTGGGTGCGGCGCTAATCTGGCCGAGCGCAGCGGGCCTGATCGCCGGGTTCGCGCTGGGGCTGGTCGCGCAGACGGCGATGGGGCTGTATCTGACCCGCCGCGATCACGGCATCGGGCGGCCCCGGCCCGGCCAGATGCAGGCGATGTTCCGCCGCTTTCGCAAGCAGGTCAGCGTGGACATCCCGAGCACCTTGCTCGCCGCGCTGTCGCTGCACCTGCTGCCGTTTTTCCTGCAATTCCTCTATGGGATCCGCGCGGTCGGGTTCTATTCGGTGGGCCAGCGGATCGCGGTGCTGCCGCTGCAACTGTTCAACGATTCGCTGAGCCAGGTGTTCTTCCAGCGCGCTGCCCGCGCGCACGAGGAACGCGGTGAATTCTGGCGTGAATTCCGCTTTACCTTGCTCGCATCGGGGACGATCAGCCTGGCCATGCTGGCCGGGCTGGTGCTGCTGGCCAAGCCGGTGGTGCGGATTTATCTCGGGCCGGGGTGGGAGATGGCGGGGACGATCCTGGTGATCCTGGCACCGATGCTGGCCATGCGCAGCGTCACCATGTCACTCGCCACCACGGTGTTCGTGCTGAAGCGCCCCGGCTGGCTGTTCGCGCACAATGTGACCAGCGTTGCCGCGATTGGCTTGGCGTTCGCGCTGGCGTGGTGGCGGCACAGCGATCTCGTGGGCTTCCTGCAACTGCTCGCGGTGCTGCAAGGGATCGAGTATGCCGGGTTTGCAGTGGTGCTGGGCTGGGCGGTCTGGCGGCAATACCGGGCGGTGGAAACAGAAAGGCTGCATCAATGAGCGGTGTGATCAGCAAACTGGCGCTGCGCGGCTATCTCGCGTCGATGCGGATCGAAAGCATGTGGGCCTTGCGGCTGCGCCGCTGGCTGATCGGCTTGCAGACCGGCCAGACCTATGGCGTGGTCAATATCTTTCCTGGCGTGTTCATCGAAGGCGCGGAAGGGTTGCGGATCGGGAACCACGTTTCGATCAATCGCGGTTCAAACCTCAGCTGCGCGGGCGGGATCACCATCGGCGATCACGTTGCCATCGGGCACGGCACCTCGATCATGTCGGCCAACCACGCGTTTGCCGATCCGGCCGGTCCGATCATGTATCAACCAATGATGACCGCGCCGGTGACAATTGCATCAAACGTCTGGATCGGGGCGAAAGTCACCATTCTGGCAGGGGTTTCGATTCCCAGCGGCACGGTGATTGCAGCAGGCGCGGTAGTGACCAAGACAATCGAGCAGCCGGACATGATCGTCGCCGGAGTTCCCGCGCGGCCGATCAAATCGCGATTTGGCTAAAGAGAACTGCGCGCACTTCGCGCTTCCACGAACAGCGAAGCCGAACCCGGGACGAGCACGCGCCGGACAATCTCCAAACCATATGAGCCGAGTTCAGCATCAATTGTTGCAACTGTGTGATAGCGGACGTGCGCAGCATCCAAAGGAATACCCGCAGTCAGGTGTTTTGCCCGTTGGCGCATTTTGAACATCAGATGGGCGTGTTCAAGCGGTGCGGCAATTACGCGCGCAAACTTGCGCAGACCCGCACTGTGGTTGTGCACCACCCCGAAGGATTTGGCTTCGGCCAGCAAGTGCGGATCATGCACGCCAAGCCAGAAATACAGCGGCCCATGCGGCTTTAGCACGCGCGTTACCTCTTGGACTGCTGCCTTGGCATCCCAGATATGATCAAGGGATGTAGCAAATATCGCCGCTTCAGCACAATCGTCCACGAGTGGGATATTTTCAGCCATAACCCCAGCAAGACAAGTGTAATCTCGCATAACAGGGGCTGTAAGCGGCTCAATTCCAAGGTATTCTGGTAAGTTGAGTTGCTTCACGTAGTGCGGTAGCTGGGGGTGAAGGCCACAGCCAATGTCCAGAACAAGACCTGTGCGATTCAGCGTGCAGGCAATGAAGCCTCCAAAAAGAACACCCAGCGTCTCGTCATTTTCGTATGACGAATCTTGATATCGCTCAACTGAGTCAGCTTGTTGAGTTACCCATTCTGAAGTGTCAAATTGTGGATCAAATACAAAATTAGATCCCGCTATTTCGTATTTTAGATCGGGTTTAAGCGGGGGGGGGGGGGGGGATGTTTTGCATATGCAAGTATTAAAGTAGCATTATGCAATAGAATTCAATCCGCGCCCTTGATCACCCGCCGCCCGTCATCACCCGTACCCACAATCCGCGCGGGCACCCCGGCCAGCACCAGGCCGTCCTCCGGGAAGGACTTGGTGACGACAGCATTCGCCCCGATCACGCAATTGTTGCCGATGGTGATCGGGCCGTAAATCTTCGCGCCTGGGCCGATATAACAATTGTCACCGATCCGGGGCGTGTAAAGGTGGTTGTCCGTGGGATCATCGTTGAACTGGGCCGAGCTGCCGATCTGGCTGCCGACGTGAATCCGGCAATTCTTGCCCACCCGCGTGGTCGGATCGAACAGGATGCCGCCGTAATGGACCAGCGCGAGGCCGGGACCGAAGACGTTGGGTCCGATTAGGAAGCCCAGCCGCACTGATAGCCGCCGGAACCACAGCAGGAACGGCGCGCGCACAATGAACGGCTTGCCGGTGTTGAGCAGATAGGCGTTCAGCCGCATCAGCACCTGGAACCGCATCACCGGATCGAACAGCCAGACATGCAAGGACAGCGGCGTGCCCCGGCTGCGGCCATCGGCCTGCACATAGTAGCGGAAATCCTGCCAGCTCTGGATCATTGGGCCATCCGCTGGCCGTGCTTGACCGTCCGTCATTGGCCCAGATTCCGTCATTGACCAAGCCTCCCGACTTTGAAATTAAATTTGCGGTACAGCCCCAGTAGCCGCTCAAAAAACGCCCATTCGGATGGATAGGCATCGTGGCGCACTTCGGGGCGGGCCAGGTATTCCTCCAGCTTGGCTTCACTCCAGCCCATCTTTTTGAGGAAATAGGTCTTGTCCGCGTCCAGATCGCGCTGGCTGGGATAGGCAATCTCGCCCATCTTCGCCATCGCTTCGGCGCGGGTCATCTGCCCGGTCATGACCAGCGTGGACAGGTGCGGCTTGCGCTTGTCATAGCCGAATTTGCGCGGAAGCATGTAGCCCTGCCAGAACCGGGTGAACACCGATTCGTAGTGTTTGTAGGCGTAGGGCTTATAGCCATAGTCGCGTTGCAATTCTTCCAGCGCCACATCCTTGCGGTAATCGATAAAGTCCAGAAACGCGATCCAGTGCGCCTTGTCGAGCAGGATGTGCTTGGCATATTTCAGCGTGCCGATCAGCGGGAAGGTCTTGATCTTCGGCCCGCCGAACCGCTTCGAAATGCCGGTGATGTTGCGCCCGTCCAGCTTGTGCCAGGTCCATTCGCCCGGCATCCGCATGCCCTCGGTCGCCATGTTGGAGCCGGCCAGAATGTAGTGCAATTTGTGCTTGGCGGCCTGGCCGTAAACCACGCCCGCCAGCGCATTATCATACAGCACTTCCACGTCGCGCACATCGGCAGCGAACATCGCTTCCATCAGCCCGCGAATTTCCGGCCATTCGATCACGTGGGTGTAGAGGTCCACCCCCAGCCCGCGCACCAGATTGGCGATGTTGTTGGCGGCCACTTCGGCGTTCCAGCCGCTGTCCATATGCACCGCCAGCGGGCGCAGCCCCAGCTGTACCGCCTTGATCAGGGTATAGCTCGAATCGACCCCGCCCGAGACGCCGATGATGCAATCATAAGGCTTTCCCGCGCCCTGCGCCTTCACCAGCGTGACCAGATCATCGAGCTTGGCCTGCCGCGCCGCCGGATCGGGATCGACATAGTGATCCAGCCGCACCAGGAATTCGGTGCAATAATTGCACACGCCCGCAGCATCGAAAGTGATGTCGGCGGCGGTATCGTCCATAATGCAGCGGGTGCAGATGCGGTGGTTGCCGGGATAGGTTGGTTGCAAGGTCAATGTCCCCAGATCGCGCGGATTTCTTCCGGGCGCGGATAAGTGATGAGTACGGCTTTATGCGGGCCTTGCCAGACGAACCAGGCCCCCGCAGCGACGGCGCTGGCTCCGGCGTCAATCGCGGCTTTGATATCGGTCAGCGAACCCGCCCCGCCATGCGCGATCAGCGGCACATCGACCAGTGCGGCGGCTTCACCAATCAACGCGAGGTCCATCCCCGCCCGGCTGCCTTCGCGCTCAACCGAGGTCAGCAGGATTTCGCCCGCTCCGGCGGCGGCGGCGGCGCGGACCACGTCCTGCCAGTCGCGCTTGTCCTTGCCAGTGGCCGTGCGCAGGCGCTGGCGGCCCAGCCAGCTTTGCTCGACATCGACCGAGACCACCACGGCTTGCGTGCCGTGCCGCCCGGCCAGCTGGGTGACCAGGCCCATATCGGCCAGCGCCGCGCTTTGCAGCGAGACTTTCTCGATCCCCAGCTTGAACAGCTGCCCGGCATCGTCCGCAGTGCGGATCCCGCCGCCCCAGCACAGCGGCATGAAGCATTCTTCGGCCAGCCATTCAGCCATCGCGAAATCAGGCGGACGGCCCACGCGAGAAGCTTCGATATCGATCACGATCAGCTCATCGACTTCCTTGTCATTGAAAATCTTCACCGCGTTGATCGGATCGCCGACATAGCTCGGCTTGCCGAACTTCGTGGTTTTATACAGCCCGCCGTCTTTCAACAGCAGCACCGGAATGATGCGGTGGCGGATCATGACGGGGCCAACCCCAGCCAGCGCCGGAACAGCTCCATGCCAAACCGGTGGCTTTTTTCCGGGTGAAATTGCACCCCGCGCAAGTTGCCGCTGACAAAGCCCGAGGTGAAGCGCGGGCCGTAATCAGCGCTGCACAGCACTTCGCCGGGGTTATCACAGACTGCGCGGAACGAATGGACGTAGTAATAGCGCAGGTCCGGCTCGCCATCGGGCAGGATATCGCCGGGCGTATCGACATGGGTTCCGGTCCAGCCGATGTGCGGAATTTTCAGGCGCGGGTCGCCGCCGGTTTCGATCCGCCGCACGTCCGCCGCGATCCAGCCGAGCCCGGGCCGCGTGCCCTCTTCGCTGCCGCGGCACATCAGCTGCATGCCCAGGCAGATGCCCAGAAACGGAATCCGCCGGACCAGCGCCGCGTCGTTCAGCGGCGTAACCCAGCCGCCATCGTGCAGCAGCTGCATCCCATAGTCATAGTGGCCCACGCCGGGCAGCAGCACGGCCTCCGCCCCGGCCAGTTCGCCCGGATCGCTGATAATATCCGCCGTCCCGCCGATGTGTTCCACCATCCGCTTGATCGACTTGATATTGCCAAGGCCGGCGTCGACGACCGACAAGTGCATGACATTCTCCGCTGGCGCAGCACGCGCCGGTTCGGCAGCGCCTTAGCCGCTTGGTGACGGGCAGACAATTGCCAAGCCGCTGTGCCCCGCCTAAAGCCTGCGCCGATGGCTCCCCCCTCCCCAAATGCACAGAATCGGCCCAGTCTGCTGGTGCTTGATGCTGCCTATACGCTGGAAATGATCCGCGAACGCGGGCTGGAAAGCTCGATCACGTGCCGCGACCTCGATGGCTATTTTCGCCACGTGTTCAGCGTGCATCCGTTTGCCACGCTGCTGACCTCGCCGGAATGGGGCGAATGCTATGGCCCGCCGCAGTGGTATAACCTCGCCGCGCGGCATACCATGATCGAAGGGCGGATCGGGCGGTTCAAGTGGCTGGCGCGGCTGTTCCCGCTCAACTTCCTGATCGGCCAGCTCGGGCTGTTCTTCACCCTGCTGCGCCTGATTCGGCGCGAAGGCGTTGCGGTGATCCGGGTCGGCGATCCGCTTTACCTCGGGTTATTCGGGCTGGGGCTGAAGTGGCTGAGCGGGCGGCCCATGCTGATCCGGGTCAACGGGAACAATGACAAGGTCCGCGAAAGCACCGGTCGGCCGTTGTACCCCCGGTTCTTCCGCTCGATCGCGTTGGAGAAAAAAGTCGAACGGTTCGTACTGCCGCGCGCCGATGTGGTCGCCGCGCCGAATCAGGACAATGTCGACTTTTCCGTGCGAAACGGGGCAAGGGCTGAGCGCTGCACGATCTTCCGCTATGGCAATCTGCTCGCGCCGCAGCACCGCACCCCGCCCGCAGAGCGCGGGACCGATCAGGCGCTGTTTGATCGCTATGGGATCACGCCGGGCCGGTTCATGCTCGGCATCGGGCGGTTGCAGGCGGTCAAGTTCCCCGATGATACGGTGCGAGTGCTGGCGGGGGTGGTAGCGCAGGGCCATGACGTGAAACTGTTTCTGGCGGGCGACGGTGATCTGCGCGGTGAGCTGATGACGCTGGCAGAATCGCTGGGGGTGGCTGACCGGCTGGTGTTTGGCGGCAATCAGGATCAGCATGCGCTGGCGCAATTGAATGCGCACTGCGCGCTGGTGCTCTCGCCGTTGACCGGGCGCGCGCTGTCAGAAAGCGCGCTCGGCGGCGCACCGCTGGTGGCTTACGATCTCGACTGGCAAGGCGATCTGGTCCGCACCGACGAAACCGGTGAGCTGGTGCCGTTCCGCGATGTCGCCGCGCTGACTGAGGCGGCGGCGCGGGTGCTGGCCGATCCGGTCCGCGCGCGGCGGCTGGGCGAAACCGCGCGCGAACGAGCACTGGCGATGCTCGATCCAGTGGTGCTCGATGCGCATGAGCGCGATACCTATGACCGGCTGTTTGCCGGGCAGCCACCCTTGCCCGGAGCGTGACCCGCGATGTTTGACCGCATTCCGCCCTGGCTGCTGACCAGCGCGTCGGACTGGGCGCAGTTCAAGCTGGCGCTGGGTCACCGGCTGGGGCTTAGCGCGGACTTGCTCCACGTGCACGGCGGGATCGCGGTGCTGTGTCTGGCGGCGCTGGTGCTGCGGCGCAGTCCGCTCAGCTTCAGGCCGTGGCTGGCGCTGCTGGTGTTCGAATGCGGCAACGAAGCGGGGGATCTGCTGCTGGAAGGCATGGGCAGCATCGCGGCGACGCTCGCGGCGGCGCGGCATGATCTGATCAACACGATGCTCGCGCCCACACTGCTGCTGCTGACCGGCTGGTGGCAGCGGCGGCGCAGCAAGGCTGACGTTCAGCCCTGATCCGGTTAGCGCTGAGCGGTGCGGCGCTGATGGATGTGATCGACCACATCCTCGTCCGGCGTGAAGCCGCCGACCGTGTCCACCAGCAAGCGGCGCAGCGTGACCGCATCGCTTTTCACCAGTGCGGCTTCCAGCCGGGTGATCACCGGCAGCAGTTGCGCCATGCCGAGCATCGGTTCGCGCGCCTTCATGATCCGGGGGTGGCTGGTGGGCAAGTCATCGCCGCCGATCAGCAGTTCCTCGTACAGCTTTTCACCCGGACGCAGGCCGACCACCGAAATCTCGATATCGCCATCGGGATTGCTCGCATCGCGCACACTGAGGCCGGACAATTCGATCATGTTGCGCGCCAGATCGGCAATCCGCACCGGCTCGCCCATTTCCAGCACGAACACCTCGCCGCCCTGCGCCATCGCCCCGGCCTGGATCACCAGTTCGGCGGCTTCGGGGATCGACATGAAATAGCGGGTGACGTCTTCGTGGGTGATCGTCACCGGCCCGCCTTCGCGGATCTGGCGGCGGAACAGCGGCACGACCGAGCCGCTTGAGCCCAGCACATTGCCGAACCGGACCATCGAAAACCGGGTCCGGCCAGCCTGCTCGTGCGCCAGCGCCTGCAGCACCATTTCGGCCAAGCGCTTGCTCGCGCCCATCACATTGGTGGGGCGCACGGCCTTGTCGGTGCTGATCAGCACGAAATTGGAAGTGCCGGCCGCTTCCGCTTCGCGCGCGGTGACCAGCGTGCCGATCACATTGTTGCGCACGCCTTCGCCGGGATTATGTTCGACCAGCGGGACATGTTTGTAAGCCGCCGCGTGATAGACCGTGTCGGGCCGAAAGGTGTTGCAAATCGTGCCCATCCGCTCCGGATCGGCGACCGAACCCAGCAGCGGCACCAGCTCGGCTGACAGCCCCGCCGCACGGCGTTCGCGTTCCAGCTCGCCATGGATCGCGTAGAGCGCATGTTCGCTGGCATCGAGCAGCAGCAGGCTGGCCGGTTTCAGCCGCAGCAGTTTGCGGCACAGCTCGGACCCGATCGATCCGCCCGCGCCGGTGACCAGCACGGCCTTGCCGGTAACGTTGCGTGCCAGCAGCAATTCGTTCGGGATCACCGAATCGCGGCCCAGCAGATCTTCGATCTCCAGTTCGCGCAGGTCGCCAATGACGACCCGGCCACGCGCGATATCGGCCAGCGCCGGCAGGGTGCGGACTTGCACCGGGGTGCCCTTCAGCGCTTGCAGAATCTCCGCACGCCGCGCGCGGGTGGAGGACGGCATGGCCAGCAGCACGTGGCGCACATCTTCGGCCACGATCAATTCGTGCAGCCGCACCGCCGGATGGATCGGCTTGCCGTTCATCAAGCTGCCCGCCAGCGAGGGATCATCATCGACATAGCCGATAACTTGCATTTCCGGGCTATTCGCCAGACCCGCAGCCAGCTGCCGTCCGGCGCGGCCGGCGCCATAAATCAGCACCCGGCTGCGCGCATTCATCTCGCGGATGAAGCCATAGCCGCCGCCCAGCCAGAACCGCGCCACCGCCCGCGCGGTGCCCACGGCGATAAACAGCAGAATCGGCTGGATCAGCCCCAGCGTGCGCGGCACGTCCTTGACCCCGATCAGCGTGAAGATCGCGGCAAAGATCAAGCCATAGATCGCGATCGAGACCGCCAACGCGCCCAGCGCGGCAAAGCCCGAATAGCGGAAAATCGCGCGGTACAGGCCGAACCGCACGAACAGCGGGATCGCGATCAGCACCGCCGCCCCCACCGGCAGCCACTGGTTGCCCACCGGGATCAGCCAGTAACCCAGCCGCAGGTAATAGGCGATCAGCACGCTGACCACGCACAGCAGCGTATCGACGCCAACTGCGATTGCCCGTTTTGCAGGACGCGACAAGCCCAGCGATGCCTGTTCAAGACTGTGAAGAGTCACGTGTTCGCTCCAGATACGGCTGAGCCGTGAGGAATGGCGCGCGACCGCCGTGCGCCCCGTTGCTGGAGCGTTCTTACCGGACTTTCCCTTACGCCTCGCCGGGGGAGGGGTCAATATCGCATTGCAGCAATTGGCGAAGCGCCGCGCTCAGCTCAGCGCGATGTCGGGGGCATCTTCCTGCTTCATCCCGATCACGTTGTAGCCGGCATCGACATGATGGATCTCGCCCGTCACCCCCGAAGCCAGATCGGACAGCAGATACAGCGCAGCCCCGCCGACGTCTTCTATCGTCACATTGCGGCGCATCGGCGAATTGAGCTCGTTCCATTTCAGGATGTAGCGGAAATCGCCGATCCCGCTGGCGGCGAGCGTCTTGATCGGCCCGGCCGAGATCGCGTTGATCCGGATGTTGTCCGGCCCCAGATCGTTGGCGAGGTATTTGACACTGGTTTCCAGCGCCGCCTTGGCCACGCCCATCACGTTGTAATGTGGGATCACCTTTTCCGCGCCATAGTACGACAGCGTCAGCATCGCCCCGCCGCCAGTGCCGGTTTCAGGATCAAACGCCGGCATCATCGCCGCCGCGCGCTGCGCCACCGCGACCAGCGAATAGGCGGAGATGTTCATCGTCATCAGGAAATTGTCGAGGCTGGTATCGAGATACTTGCCGCGCAGCTCATTCTTGTCGGAAAAGCCGATCGCATGGACCACGAAGTCGATGGCTGGCCAGCGTGCAGCGAGCGTGGCAAAAGCAGCGTCGAGCGCCGCCATGTCCGATACGTCGCAATCGATCAGGAAATCGCTGCCGAGCGATTCCGCCAATGGCCGCACCCGCTTGGCCAGCGCGTCCCCCTGATAGGAGAACGCCAGTTCGGCGCCGTGTTTGGCCAGCTTTTGCGCGATGCCCCAGGCCAGCGACTTGTCATTCGCCAGCCCCATGATCAGCCCGCGCTTGCCCTGCATCAATTGGGTCATATCGTTTGTCCTGTCGTCTCGTCCAGCTGGCCCAGCATGTCGCGCTCTTCCGGAGTTACGGCGAGCGCGGCGTTCAATTCCGCCCCCATAACCATCCCCAGCCCGACCAGCCAGAAAAAGAACAGCGCGATCATCACCCCGGCCAGACTGCCATAGGTCAGATCGTAGGTGAAAAAGCGCTGCAACACGCCGGGCAGCGCCGCCGCTACCCCCACCCACCAGGTGGTGACGAGCAGCGCGCCGGGCCATTTGGGATAGCGCCGCGCGCGGTAGACCGACGGGGTCAGCGTGAAGAACAGCAGGTACAGCGAAGCAAACAGCACCCCCGCCGGGATCACCCGCGAGGTCGCCAGCGTGGCCACCCAATCCGATGCGCGCGGAAACCACGCCTCGATCATCGCCTGCGCCGCGCCGATGGCGACTTGCGCGAGCAGCGCAAACAGCAGCGCCACCACCGCCCCGGCGGTCACCCCGCTGGAGATCAGCCGATATCGCCAGAACGCGGCGCTGGCGCGGGTGCCATAGGCGCGGCGCAGGATATCGCGGATCGTTTCGATCAGACTGCCCACAGTCCACAGGCCCACGATCCCGCCGATCCACAGCAGCCAGCCGGTTCGCGCCGAGGAGACATCGCGCGCGACCGGTTCCAGCGCCTGCGCCACCACCGGCGGCACGGCGGACAGGAAGGTGTGGATCGACGCCTCGCGCTGGGCCTCTTCGCCAAACAGGGTGAACACGGCGGCGACGGTGATGAAAAACGGAAACAGCGCCAGGATCGCCATATAGGCCAGGTTGCCGGCGTGGATGAAGCCATCGTTCCACGCGCCGGAAACGACCCGGCTGACTACCCGGTAGAACCGCGTGGCCCAGAACTTGCCCTCAGCGCCAACCTGTTCTTCCAGCCCCGCGCGCCAACGCAGCGCCTGGCGGCGACGGGCTTCGGGCGAACGGTCCGCCACTGAGACACCGTCGGGTTCTGCCGTGCTGTCGGTCATGCCAGCGCCGGGCCTGCTCAGCCGTCCATCCGGGCGCGCAGGTCGCGCGAATCGCGCCAGCCCGCCAGACGCTCAGCCAGATCAGCCCAGGCGGTGTCACTCGCTTCGGGCAACTGAATTTCCAGCGTGACCAGCTGATCCCCGCGGGTGCCGTCCTTGCGGCTGAAGCCTTTGCCCTTCAGCCGCAGCGTCTTGCCCGAGCTACTGCCTGGCGCGACAGTCAGCATCACCGCACCGTCGGGGGTGGGCACTTTCACTTTTGCACCGTTCACGGCTTCATCAAGGGCAATCGGCAAGTCGAGCCGCAAGTTATCACCCTCGCGCCGGAAGAACGCGTGCGGCTGGATCTGGACCACCACAGTCGCATCGCCTGGGCCGCCGGGACCAGCCTCGCCCTTGCCCGCGAGCCGCATCTGGGTGCCATCCTCAACCCCGGCGGGCAGCTTCAGATCGATGGTTTTGCCATCGGCCAGCGTGATTCGCTGCGTGGCGCGGGTGGCGGCGTCGGGCAAGGTAACGGATAGGCGGTACTGCACATTCGCCCCTTTGGGTGCCGGGCGACCGCGCGATCCGCCGCCCCCCATGCCGCCGCGCCCGCCGAACAGGCCTTCGAAGATATCGCCCAGATCGCCGCCACCGGGCTGAAACCCTTCGAAACCATCGGCGCGAAACCCGCGCTGGTTGCCGCCGCCGCCGGGTCCGCCGCCATAGCCAAAGCCCAGCGGGTTGCCGTCGAAATCGATCTCGCCGCGATCAAACCGCGCGCGCTTGTCCTTGTCAGACAGCAGGTCATAGGCCTGGGTGATCTCGGAAAAGCGCTCAGCCGCTTTGGGTTTGCCCTGGTTGCGGTCCGGGTGGAATTCCTTCGCCAGCTTGCGATAGGCAGACTTCACGTCCTTCTCGCTTGCGCCGCGGGCCACGCCCAGGATCGTATAGGGATCTGCCATGATTGGGCCTAGCTAGGTGTGTTATGCCAATAGGGCAAGGTGCGGCGGGCACTTGCGCGGCTGTTGCGAGTCGCTCGCGCTGGCATCGCGCCCGGCGCGGGGCTATGGGCCGCCCCATGGATGAAGCCCAAACCGCCGATGCAATTCCCGCTACCGCGCCCTTCGCGTTGTTCGATCAATGGTACGCTGCTGCCAAGACCAGCGAGCCCAACGATCCCGACGCCGTCGCGGTGGCCACCGCCACTCCGGAGGCTGCGCCTTCGCTGCGGATGGTGCTGCTGAAGGAGCACGGGGCCGATCTGCTGGGGCCGCAGGGCGGGTTCGTGTTTTACACCAACAGCCACAGCCGCAAGGGCGGTGAACTGCTGACCAATCCGCAGGCCGCGCTGCTGTTCCACTGGAAAAGCCTGCGCCGCCAGATCCGGATCGAAGGGGCCATCACCCAGGTGCCTGATGCAATGGCCGACGCCTATTTCGCCAGCCGCAGCCGTTCCTCGCAACTGGGCGCCCTTGCTTCGGACCAGTCTGCGCCGCTGGGTTCGCGCGCCGAATTCCTGGCGCGGATCGCCAAGACCACCGCGCAGCATCCGCTCGGCCCGGTGCCACGACCGCCGCACTGGACCGGGTTCTGCCTGACCCCCAGTGCGTTCGAGTTCTGGCTGGACCGCCCGTTCCGCCTGCACGAACGGCGGCGCTTTGAACGCAGCGCCAGCGGCGGCTGGTCCAGCGGATTGCTGTACCCATGACCGGTAACGCCGCCCTCAACCGCAGCGCCGCGCTGGCCTCGCTCAGCGTGGCGCTGTTGCTGGTCGGGCTGAAAGCCTGGGCTGCCTGGACCAGCGGCTCCACCGCGATGCTCGGCAGCCTGGCTGATACCGTACTCGATCTGGTCGCCAGCATGGCGACGCTGGTTGGCGTTTGGGTTGCAGCCCAGCCCGAGGACGAAAATCACCGCTTCGGCCACGGCAAGGCCGAAGCGCTGGCGGCGATGTTTCAAGTGGTGCTGATCTCGATCTCGGCGCTGACGCTGGGCGCGCGCGCGGTGCAGCAATGGCTGGGCGGGGCGCGGCCCGCAGGCGCGAGTGAAGGGATCGCCGTCTCGGTCATCGCGATGGCGGCGACGCTGGCGCTGCTGGCCTGGCAGCGGCACGTGATCCGCCAGACCGGCAGCCTCGCGATATCGACTGACCACGTCCATTACCAGTCGGACCTGCTGCTCAACCTGGCGGTGATCGCCGCGCTGGCGCTGGATCGCTATGCCGGGGTGGCCGGGGCCGATCCGTTGTTCGGGCTGGCGATCGCGCTGTGGCTGGGCTGGGGCGCGTGGCGCGCCTCGCAAGCGGCGGTCGATCAGCTGATGGACAAGGAATGGCCTGAGGCCAAGCGCCAGCGCTTTCTGGAAGTGGTCGCGCGGCACCCGGAATTGCGCGGGCTCCACGATCTGCGCACCCGCACTTCGGGCGACCGCGATTTCGTGCAGTTCCATGTCGCGGTTGATCCAGAAATGACGATCCTCGGCGCGCACCACGTGATGGACGAGATTGAGGCCAAACTGTTGGCGGAATTTCCCGGCGTGGAGATCCTGATCCATCCCGATCCCGAAGGCCACATCGATCCCACCGATCTGTCTTCGGAAGACCTGCTGGCGAAGCTTTAGAACCTGATGACGTTAGCTGCTTAAACCTCAATCCGGTCGGCATAAAGCAGCCGTCCGCCGGAGAGGTGCCATAGCGCTTCATTGAACTGGTCGGGCGCCATGGCAAAGCACCCTTCGCTGCGGCCCAGCTTGCCAAACTTGGCGATGTGTCCCGGTTTGGCATAAGCAGCCGGATGCATGACGATCGCGCGTTCGAGCGCGGTGCGGTTATCGGGATCAAGCCCTTCGAGCCGGATTGAAGTGCCGTATTTGCCCTTGTACCATTCGCAGGTCAGGTACGCCCCGCGCGAGGTTGCTTCGGAACCGGGGACGCCAGAGAACGCCTGCAGAAAGCCCGAATGCTCCGGATCAGATCCGCGCCCGTGCGCCACGTAGAACGAGCGGATCGTGCCATTTTCCAGATTGGCGAAGTGGAATCGCGGCAATGACGAGGGCCGCCCGAAATCCGCAATCCCGACGATATCGCGCCGCCAGACGACGGACCCGGCACGTTCCACTTCGCGCCGGGCAATTTCCAGTACTTTGCGGTCATAGGCCGGGTTGGGTACGATCGCAGTCGGCAGTGGCGGCGGGGCAGGAACGAGCGGCTCCACAACGGGCTGCAACGGTGCAGTGCCTAAGGCTTGGTCAAACTGAGAGGTCAGCGATTGCGCCAGCGCGCGGGCGGGCAGTGCCAAGGTCGCCCCCGCCACCAGCGAACCCTTGAGAATATCGCGCCTGTTCATAGCCCCGTTCATACCGCTGAGCAGTTAAGCGCTTGCTGAATGAGCCGCTACGCGAAAACAGCAGATCCGCGTCAATCTGCGGCGAGAGGTTGCCCCAGTTCGACGAGTTGCTGCCCATCGACCCGCATTCCGGTCCAGCCGTCCATCAATCTTGCGCCCAGCGATTCGTAAAACCCGATTGCGGGGGCGTTCCAATCGAGCACTGACCATTCCAGCCGCGCGCAATCGCGTTCCACCGCCAGCGCCGCCAGCCGGATCAGCAGGGCCTTGCCCAGCCCACTGCCACGCGCGGCGGGCTGCACGAACAGGTCTTCCAGATAGATCCCCGGTTTGCCTTCAAAGGTGGAGAAATTGTGGAAGAACAGCGCAAAGCCCTGCGGCGCACCGTCCAGTTCGCCGATCAGCACTTCGGCGTAGGGACGTGGTCCGAACAATTTCTGCGCCAGCACGGCGTCATCAAAGCGGACTTCGTGCGCCAGCTTTTCATAGTCTGCCAGCGCGCGGATCAGATCGGCGATCAAGGGCAGGTCGGAAGGGGTAGCGAAGCGAATTGTGGTGGTCATCAGCGGCCCCTAAAGCCGCAGGGGCAACAGCGCAATCAGCGGCGGTGAATCAGCATCCGGTCGCCGCGCAGCTCAACGCCCTCCAGCTTGCCCAGTACCGACTGGCCGAGCAGGTTTTCCTCCAGCCCCTCGATCACCACGGCGCGCACATTGCGCACTTCGCTGCCGCCCACGTCAATCGCATCGATCATTACGGTGGTGCCATAGCCGATCCCCGAGGCGGTCTGCCCGATCGGTTCGAACGATTCGGGATCGACATCAAAGCCCAACCGCTGCGCCTCGCTCACCGTCAGCGCGACCGTATCCGCGCCGGTATCCACCAGAAACGCGGCCTCCTGTCCGTTTACATCGGCACCCAGCCGGAACTGCCCGGACGAATCGCGCATGATTTCGAGCGCATCGCCGGACATTTCGGTGCTGCGCCTGCCGGACTGGCCGCTATCCGCGAGCCGCTTGGCAGCATGGTCTTCGGCTGATGTTGCCGCGGGAGCCGAGAAACTGCCAGCGCCCTGTGCGAGAATGCCTATGGCCACAACCATCGCCAAAGCAAGATAGACCGGCTTGTTCATACAGGCAGCCTATCACCCGCAGGTTACCGGAACGGAAACGCGCTCAACCGCCCTTCCCGTGCAGCGCATCCATGCTCGCGACGCCGCCGGCGTCGATCTCCGCCGCTTTGGCTTCAACCAGCCGGACGATGTGATCGACCATGCCGTCATCCGCCACGTGGTGATCGGTCACCCCGCGCAAGTAAACCATGTGCTTGCCGTTGCCGCCGCCGGTCACCCCGATGTCGGTCTCGCGCGCTTCGCCGGGGCCGTTGACCACGCAGCCGAGCACCGAAAGCGACATCGGCGTCTTGATGTGGCTGAGCGCTTCCTCCAGCCGCTGGACGGTGCGGATCACATCGAACCCTTGGCGGGCGCAGCTGGGACAGGATACCACCCGCACGCCGCGGGTGCGCAGGCCCAGCGATTTGAGAATTTCGTAGCCGACGCGGACTTCTTCTTCGGGCTCAGCCGAGAGCGAAACGCGGATTGTGTCGCCGATCCCGGCCCACAGCAGATTGCCCATGCCGATCGCGCTTTTCACCGTGCCGCCGATCAACCCGCCCGCCTCGGTGATCCCCAGATGCAGCGGGCAATCGACCGTTTCGGCCAGCTGCATATAAGCCGCGACCGCCAGGAACACGTCGCTGGCTTTGACGGCGACCTTGTATTCGTGGAAATCGTGGTCCTGCAGCAGCTTGATGTGATCGAGCGCGCTTTCGACCAGCGCCTCGGGGCACGGCTCGCCGTATTTTTCGAGCAAGTCCTTTTCCAGGCTGCCGGCATTGACCCCGATCCGGATCGCGCAGCCGTTGGCCTTGGCGGCGCGGACCACTTCGGCGACGCGTTCGCTGCTGCCGATATTGCCTGGATTGATCCGCAGGCAGGCCGCGCCCGCATCAGCGGCTTCCAGCGCGCGCTTATAGTGGAAATGGATGTCCGCAATCAGCGGAACGCGCGCGGCCTTGACGATCTTGGCCAGCGCAGCGGTGCTTTCCACGTCGGGGCAGGACACGCGGATCAGATCGGCCCCGGCTTCCTCGCAGCGGCGGATCTGGTCGATTGTCGCCACGGCGTCGCTGGTCAGGGTGTTGGTCATGGTCTGAACCGTGATCGGCGCATCGCCGCCGACGGGGACTGCGCCGACCATGATCTGGCGAGACGTGCGGCGCGCAATATCGCGCCATGGCCGAAGCGATGGACTGGTTGAGGACATGCCCGCGCCTATAGGCCCGCGCTGACCGGGTGCCAAGCGTTAGCCGTAAGCGCGTAAGGGCATGTCTGTTCTGGCAGCAGCGAGCGGTGGCGCCATCCGTTCAAGCCCCAGCAGCACCTGCTGCGCAGCCACCACCGGCATCGGGCGGTTGAACAAATAGCCTTGCGCCAGCGGCACGTTCAGCGCGGCCAGCGTGGCGCGCTCGGCTTCGGTTTCCACCCCTTCGGCCACGATGCTGCTGCCCATTTCGGCGGCGAAGTGCACCAGCGCATGGGCCAGCGCGCGCCGCGCCGGATCTCGGGCGATGTCGCGAGTCAGGCTCATATCCAGCTTGAGCAAATCAGGCCGCAAATCGACCAGGTGGCGCAGCCCGGCATAGCCCGCGCCCACGTCATCAATCGCGATCCGGGCGTAGGGGCGCAGCGCGTTAAGCGCCGTGCCCAGCGCAGCATAATCGCTGACCTGGCTGTGTTCGGTAACTTCGATCACCAGCCGCGCGCGGTCATAGCCCTGGACCAGCGCCAGCAGATCACCCCTGATCACCGCAGCGGGCGAGGCGTTGATCGACATATAGCACGGGGCCGGGACGTGGCCGAAGGTGCGCAAAGCGGCGCGGATTGCGGCCAGTTCAAGCTCAATCCCCAGCCCGACTTCGGCGGCTTCGCCAAACCAGACGTCCGGCCCGCGCAAGGCCGCATCAGGGAACCGTGCCAGGCATTCGGCGCCCACCGCCTTGCCGCTGACCAGTTCGTGAATCGGCTGCTGGACGATGGTGATCGCATCATAGGCCAGCACCGCCTCGACCCGCGAAATGATTGCTTTGTCGCGGCTGTGCAGCGCCAAATCGCTTTCGATCAGTTGCACCGCCAGATCGGCAAAGGCGCGCAGTGTGGCGGTATCGCGGTCAGTCAGCGTCCGGTCCGGGGTGCGGTTGACGCAGCAGAAGGTGCCATACAGGCTGCCATCGCGCAGCCGCAGCGGCACGTTAAGGTGCGAAGCGACCGGCAGGCCCAGCGTGATCCCGATCGGCAAGGCCGCTGGAAATTCGCGCGCATCGTGCATCAATTCCGGCAATTCACCTTGCAGCACTAGTCCGCACAGCGTTTCGGCCAGGGGCTCTGCATCGCCGGGTGACACTGGCACTGGGCAGTCGGAACGGATGTGGGTAAATTCGCGCATGTCATCGACGATCCGCGAGGCAAAGGCGATCTCCATCCCGAGATGGCTGCGTACCGACTCAAGTATCCGGTCAATCGGGGAAAGCGCGCCAGCCACATCTGGCACCGCCGGGTGCGGTTGCAGGTAGCTGCTGATCGGAACTGTGGCCAAGTGTGACATGGCCATGAACTTGCCCGAATATGACTAACGCCGGGTTAAGCGCCTGAACCAGGGAATTGCTGCGCAAACAGGAACTCCGGGTCCAGCTGCTCACCCACTTTGAAGGTGATATCCGCCACTTTTTCAAACCCATAGCGCTGATAGAACCGGTGCGCGGCGTGGTTCTCGGAATAGACCGAGATCTGCACTTCATCGGCCCCCCGCGCAGCGAATTCGGCCATGGCCCAGTCCATCAAGGCCGAGCCGAGACCGCCGCCGGTCGCATCGGGCGCGGTGTAAAGCTGTTTGAGTTCCAGCACCCGCCGCCCGCACGCGTGATCGGGAAAACCGCAGGTCAGCCCCAGCTTGGCGAAGGCCACCAGCCGCCCGCTGCGCTCCGCCAGCCGGTACAGCATTGCCGGATTGGCAAGGTCCGCCGCGACTGCTGCTTCAGACAAGCTGCCAGCCAGAAAGGTGGCGAGGTCCTGCGCTGAATAGAGCGGGCCGAACTTGGCCACAAAGGCCTCAGTCGCCAGCTGCGACAGCGCGGGTACGTCCGCCGGGGTGGCGGCGCGCAGGATCAGATCGGTCATAGCGTCCTCGACAAGCAAATAGAGAAGTCATCGGACACATAGTCACCGAACGGCGCGCACTCCGCAAACCCATTGGTTTCGTAAAGCCGCCGCGCGGGCAGGAATGGTGCGGGGCGGCCGGTTTCCAGACTGACCCGCGCATAGCCGCGCGCACGGGCCACGGCCAGCAGGTGGTCCAGCATCGCGCGCCCGGCGCCCTTGCCGCGATAATCAGGATGCGCGCGCATTGACTTCAGCTCGGCATGGTCAGCGTCCAAGTGCTTCATCGCGCCGCACGCCGCCAGCCGCTCGCCGTGCCAGGCCGCAAAGAACGCCACATCGGGCGCGCGCAGCTGTTCCACCGGCAGCGCGTGGACACTCTCGGGCGGCGACCACTGGTGCATCTCGTCCAGATGCAGCTGCAACAGCGCGATGATCTCAGGGCCGGTCAGATCATCCTCGGTGATGACATAGTCGGTCACGTCCACTTGTCTGCCTTGCGCTTGCCCATCCGCATCCCGCTCTCCAGACGCCCGCGCAGCTGGGTGTAATAGGCTTCCAGGAATGCGCGTTCGTCGCCCGCGCCGGGGTCCCAGCCAAGCTTGCGGCAGATCGCTTCGTGGACAGCGGCCATGGCTTCGGCGCGGTCATCGCGCAACACGCGTTCCAGCGTCTGCAATTCGTATTCGCCGTAAGCCGCCAGATCATCGTCACCGAACCGGTAAGCCGCGCCGGTGGCAGAGCTGGCCGCGCCGCGCGCCGCTTCGCCGGTGCTGATCACTTCGGCCAGCTTTTCACGCGGGGCTTCGACCACCCAGGTCCCCGCGATCAGATCGCCCGCGCGCAGCCGGTCGCGGTTGAACACTGGCAGCAGCGTGAAAATCAGGAACCAGCCGAGCGCCGCCAGCCCGGCCGCGCCGGTATCCTCGCCCGCGCTGGTCAGGAAGTAGACCGGCGCGAACAGTTCGATATCGCGCACCAGATTGCGCGCGATCACCATTTCTGCGGTCAAGCGCCCGCCATCGCGCGCCGCGACGCGCAACCCGGTCATCCGCTTGCCGGGGGTCGCCCCGCGCGGGCCCAGCTCAAAATAGAGAAAGTAGGCGTTGCGGAACAGAAAGATCGCCGCGACCCACAGGATGTAGAGAAATTGCAATGACCGGGCCACTGCACCAGCCTCTGCGTCCAGTTCCTCAGCGCTCGGCAACATCCCCCAGGCGAGATAGACGAGGACCAAGGTCGTGGCGAAGATCATCACCGTGATCAGGATCAGATCGATCATCAGCGCCCCGGCGCGGGCCGAGCGCGAGCCCAGCAGCAGCGGCAGCGCGATCCCCTCGGGCGTCACGATCGTGCGCCGCCGCGCGGCATTGGCGGCCTGCCGGCTGATCACCGCCGCGTTCATCGCGCGTCCTCGCTGTGATCGGCCCGGCCCAGCCCCAGCCCGAAGAAATAGACCAGCCAAAACACCAGCACCGATCCGCCCACGATCAGGCGGCTTTCGGTATCCTGCACCAGTTGCCGCGCGAACCCTTCCAGCATCGCCGCGATCAGCAGCATCAGCACCACGCCAGCCATCACCTGCGCCGCGCGCTGGCCTGCAGCAGCGGCGGAGACCAGCACGGTTTGTTCGCCCGGAAATGCTACTGCCCGCCCGATATGCATCCCCGCCGCCCCCGCCAGCAGGATCGCGAACAGTTCGGTGGTCCCATGGATCGAAAGCCAGCCGGTCAGGTCATAGAGCAGTCCCTGGCTGTCAAACAGCCACAGCATCGCCCCCAGCACGGCGGTGTTCTGCACCAGCAGCAAGATTGAGGGCACACCGAAGGCAAACCCCAGCGCGAAGGCCAGAATCGCGATCTGGGCATTGTGGCTGAACAGCTGCGCGGCGAAACTGGCGAGGAAATCGCGCTCGTCCTGATCGGTCCCAAACAAAGTGCCGCGCAGCAGTTCGCGGCTGGCCCCCGGCACCCGGCCCTGCGCCATCTCGGGCGGGATCAGCGCCAGATACCAGTCGGGGTCCTGCGCCACCAGCATCCAGCCCACCGCTGTTCCCGCCACCATCACCACCAGCGCCAGCAGCACCTCGGGCCAGATCGCGCGGACCGAACGGCTCCATTCGCCGCCCAGGAACCGCGTGAACCACGCCCACAGCCCGGTGCGCGGACCATAGACCAGGAACCAGGCGCGCTGCACCAGCGCCTCCAGATAGGCCAGCGTCGCCGCGTCGAGCGAGGTCTCGCGCGCGACCGACAGGCTGGAGGCAACGGTGCGGTAAAGCACCGGCAGCGCCAGCAAATCCGCGTCCGAAATCTTGCGCAGCCGGTTCTTTTCCATCCGCGAGACAATCGCGTCGAGCCGCTGCCAATCGCCCTCGCGCTGCTGGCGGAACCGGTCCGAGCGCAACGCGGCGGCTTCGATTGCAACGCTCTGCGCATCGGCGCGCGCCCCCAGCAGGCCGAACAGCGCCATCAGATCGCTCCCTTACGCTTGATCGCCAGATAGCCATCGAGCAGCCGCAGCCCGATCCGGTCCCACGGGGCTTCGATCACATCCACGCCGATCTGGCGCAAGCGTGACAGCACCAGCGCGCGCTGGCGCAGCAAGGCATCGGCGGTGACCGCCATCGCCAGTTGCTGCACGGTGTCCGGTGCAGTTTGAGCGATTCCGTCCAGTTCGGCATCGACCATGGTGATGAACACCACCACGTGGCGCGTTACCAGCCGCCCGAGCGATTCGATCATCAGTTCGGCGCTGGTCGGATCGGTAAAGTCAGAGAACACCACAACCAGCGAACGCCGCTTCAGCCGCCCCGCCAATGTTGCCAGGCCCAGCGTGAAATTCGGTTCCTGCGCATGATAATCCAGTTGCGCGGCATCGCGCTGCAAGCGGCGGAAATCGCGGGTGTCGGTGATGAACGGGGTGAACAGTTCGGGCCGCGCGGCAAAGCCATACAGCGCCACCCGGTCCCCGCCCTTCAGCGCAACGAACGCGGTGGCGAGCGCGGCGCTGACCGCGCGGTCAATCCGGGGCAGGCCCATGATCGGCTCGCACATCGCCTGCCCGCAATCGAACGCGAAGACGATCTGGTTGTTGCGCTCGGTCTCGTATTCCTTGGCATAGAGGTGCGCGTGGCGGGCGCTGGCTTTCCAGTCGATCCGCCGCCGGTCCATCCCGGGCTGATATTCGCTGAGCGCTTCAAACTGCGTGCCCTCACCCCGCAGCCGCCGCGCGATCAGCCCGTGCTGGGCGTCGCGCAGATAGGCTTGGAGCGCCGGCGAGCGCACCGCCGCCACATTCGGCCAGACCCGGACGCTCTGCCCCACCTCATGCCAGGCCTGCCGCGCGCCCAGCCCCAGCGGGCCGCTCCAGCGCAGCCACAGCCGTTCGACCACTCCGGTCCCGCGCCGGGTCGCGCGATAGGGGATGTCCGCATGCCACAGCCCGTCGTCACCCCGGACCAGCGCCTGGCCGGCCTTGCCCCCCGGCACCAGCCGCGGATCGGCGGCCAGCGCCAGTTCAACCTGGCGGCGCTGGCCCCGGCCAAATTCGGCGACGACGTGGAACAACTGGTCTTCGCCCACTTCGACATCGCCCGGCGTGGTCAATTGGACCCGCTGGTTGCCGCCCGCCAGCCAGGCATCGACCGCCACCAGCGCCAGCACCAGCAGGCCCAGCACCGGGGCGATCGTCCAGGCCCCGGACGCGCGCGCGGCGATCACCAGCGCCAGCAGCGCGGTGCCGACCAGCAGCGCGATTGCCCGCCCAGTGGGAACAAAGATGGCGCGCACCGGCATGGTTCAGCGCGGCGCTTCCGTTGCTTCGACCAGATCGGCCACCAGTGCCTCAACCTGTTTGCCTTCGATTTCCGCGGCCGGGCTAAGCAGCAAACGGTGGCGCAGCACCGGCGCGGCCAGCGCCTTGACATCATCGGGCAGGACATAGTCGCGCATGTCGAGCGCCGCCCGTGCCCGCGCCGCATTGGCGAGCAGCACGGCGGCGCGCGGGCTGGCACCAGAGGCGAGATCAGCGCTGTCACGCGTCGCGCGGATCAGCCGCACGACATAATCGGTAATGCTGTCCGCCAGCGTCACGCCCTTCACTGCCGCCGCCGCCGCTGCGATCATGCCTGCATCGGCGGCTTGCGCCACTCCCAGATCGGCGGGCCGCGCGGGACCGCTGCGATCCCCGAAGCGGGTGACGATCCGCGCTTCTTCTTCAAGGCTGGGATAGGGGATCAGCAATTTGAACAGGAACCGGTCCAGCTGCGCTTCGGGCAAGGGGTAGACCCCCTGGCTTTCAATCGGGTTCTGCGTGGCCACCACCATGAAATGCGGCGGCAACTGGTGCGCTTGCCCGTCCAGCGTAACCCGGCGTTCCTGCATCGCTTCCAGAAGCGCGGCTTGGGTCTTGGGCGGGGTGCGGTTGATCTCGTCCGCCAGCAGCAGGTCGCAGAAGATCGGCCCGCGCGTCAGCGTGAACTGACTGGTCTGGAAATTGAACAGGTTCGACCCCAGGATGTCCCCCGGCATCAGATCCGGGGTGAACTGAATCCGCCCGAATTCCAGCCCGGTCGTGGCGGCAAAGCACGAGGCCAGAAACGTCTTGGCGGTCCCCGGCGGGCCTTCCAGCAGGACATGCCCCTGCGCGAACAGCGCGACCAGCAGGCCGTCAATCGTCGCGGTCTGGCCAACCACGGCCTTGCCGATCTCCGCCCGGATCGCGGCGGCGAGTTCGCCCACTTGCGGCAAGGTCAGCGGGGCAGGCGGGGGAGTCGCAGTCATCGGGTCAGAATCCTTTCAACGGCATGAAGGTCTTGCGCCGCGCGCACCAGATCGCGCGGGTGATGCGCGCGGCGCAGCGCGGCGGCGCGTTCGGAATAGGGCGGCGCAGCGGGTGCCCGCGCGGCGAGCGCGCGGTCAATCGCGGCCTCGCTCGCCGCCGGATCAGCAGCGGCGGGCAAGGCCAGCGCGCGCACCAGTCGGTCATGCGTGGCGGCAGCGTAAGGCTGGCCCAGCAGATGCAGGCGGCGGGCGCGGCGGATCAGGCCAGCGGCATTGCCGACCAGCGCGGTCTTGCCAAAAGCAATCGCCCGGCCGCCGATACGCGCCGGGCCGAACCGCGCGAACGCCCGCCAGCCCACCGCCAGCGCGGCCAGGATCAGGCATAGTGTCGCCGCCAGAAACGGCGGGGTGAAAGCGAGGGTCAGCAGGTTTTTGCCAGCCGCGTAGCCCGATTGTGTCAGGTCAAAATTGATCGCCAAATCCTGTCCGTTCATCGCCGCCTCGACCAGATCGAGCGCCAGTTCGGCGCGGGCGCGGTCAGCCAGGCCGAGGTTGTTGAGCAGATCGGGTTCGGCCACGATCATCACCGGAAAGCGGTTTTCGTCTTCGGCATAGTCGCTGCTGGGCAAACCTGCGGCAGCGGCAAGATCAGCATAATCGCCATCGTCGACATAACCCGCCAGAATGCCCCCGGCCCCGCTGCTGACGAGCGGTGCCAGATCGCCCCCTGCACCGAAATACTGCACCGACTTTTCCGGCGCGACCAGGCTAGCCTGACCCAGCCCGGTCCAGCGCCGCGCACTGTCACTGGCTTGCTGATCACGCGCCAGTTCAAACGGCTTAAGCAGATCCAGTTCTTTTGCCCAAGGCGGCGAGGTCGCATCGGCCAGCATGACCCAACCCGGTTTGGCCTTGGCGGCGCCCTTGGGCACGCGGATGGCGGTCCATTTGGGCAGGATCAACAGCGTCGGGCCAATACTGCGACGCTGTTCGATCAGCGCCTGCACTTCGTCCCCGTCCGCGCGGGCGGGCGGGGTCAGCACCAGCAGGTCCGGGCTGCGCAGCGCGGCAACGGTGCGGGTGCGGACGACCGTATAGCCGCGCTTATCCAGCAAACTGGCAAGCGCGGCATAGCCGTTCAGCCCGCGGCCCGCCGCATGATCGCCGCCATCGTTGGCATCGCCGTTGCCGCCGCCATTGCCGGTGCCGATCATCCACAGCAGCGCGATAAACAGCGCAAACCCGCCCAGCACCAGCAACAACACCGTGCGCGGGGCAAAGGGCGCGGCGCCGTTCATGCTGGCAACCGCTGCAACGCGAACTCGGCATAGGCCGCGCGCGCCGCTTGCCAGTCATCGGCGGCGAGCGCGCGCAGGGCATAGCGGCTGCGCTCGACCCGTTCGGCGATCAGCGCAAACGCGCGCCGCGCGGCATCGGGCAGGGCCCCGATCCCGGCGATTTCACGCGCGGTGCTGGCGGGGTGGACCCAGTCCGGCCGGGCATCGGCGATCTGGCGGACCGAGCGCCGCAGCAACAGATGCGTCGCCTCGTCAAACCGGCCTGCCGCCGCCAGCCGGTCAGCATCCTCCAGCAGGGCGAGCGCTTCGGCCTGGTCCGGGCTCCATTCCGGCTCCGCCGCAGCAGCACGCCCCGGACGGTCCAGCCAGGGTTCGATCAGCCGCCAGATGAGCAAAAGTACTCCAGCCGCCGCCAGCCCGATCAGGATCCATTGCAGCACCGGCCACGACATCCCCAGCGCCTGGGCAATTGGTTCAAACACCGCGCGAAAGAACCGCCCGATCGCTTCCAGCCAGCCGGGCACTTCGGGCACCTTGGGGGGCACAATTTCGACCGGCGCAAACTGGAGATCGGGATTGGCGCGAACCGCTTCCCAATCGCGCAGGGCCGCACCGGCTGCTTCGCCCCCCGCAATTGCCTGTCCGTCCGCCCTGCTCACGCCACCGTGGTGGCATGGCTCGGCCCGGCGGGCAAGCGCCAGATTGATCCAAGCCCGTGATTTCGTGTGGTTAGCGCACTTCGATTGAGGTCGATCCAGCACTTGCTCGTGCTTAAGCACCCTCTGATTAATTTGAACCAGGTCGGCTCATGCTGAGCTTGTCGTCCCGAAGGGGGCCGTAGGCCAACCACCGTCCTGGTACGGCTGGGTTACGTGCGCATGATGGTCCTTCGACAGGCTCAGGTTGAGCGGGAATCGAGTGCGTTAATTCCGATTCTACGAGTCAGGCTTCAGGGTGACAGTGTCACCCTGTGACAAGAACTATTATGTTTGCTTTACAACAGTTTACAAGTCCGAAACTGGGTGACACATTGCAAGAAAAAACAAAATTGGGCGCGCGCAGCCAACCCATAAGCGATGGTCTTAGCATTCTTCGCAGATGTAGGAAAACCTGACCGCAGCAGAGTCCGATCTCCACACACGCTACCCGCGCGGGTGCACTTGCGGGTACGTGCCCAGCATCCGCAATTCCTTGCAATGGAACGCCAGTTCGTCCAGCGCGCGGTCCACCGCCGGATCGCCCGGCGCGCCCAGAATGTCGGCATAAAACGTGGTTGCGGAAAAGCTGGCGCCTTTTTGATAACTTTCCAGCTTGGTCATGTTGACCCCGTTGGTGGCGAACCCGCCCATTGCCTTGTACAGCGCCGCCGGGATGTTTTTCACTTCAAACACGAAAGTGGTCATCGCCGCCTGCCCGGCCAGCGCCGCCGGATGCAGCGGCTCGCGCGCCAGCACCACGAACCGGGTCATGTTGTCTGCCGCGTCCTCGATGTTTTCGGCGATAACCTGCAAGCCATAAAGCTCCGCAGCGATGATCGGTGAAACCGCACACAGCGCCGGATCGCCCTGCTCAGCCACGAACGCCGCCGCGCCGGCAGTGTCGGCATAGGCCAGCGGCACGATCCCGCGCGCGCGCAGGTACTGCCGGGTCTGCCCCAACGCTTGCGGATGCGAATAGGCCGCAGCGAACACCCGCTCCGCCGCATCCGGGCCGGGCACGGCCATCAAGGCATAGCTGATCGGCAGGAAGTATTCGCCAACGATTGCCAGCCCGCTTTCGGGCAGCAGGAAATGAATATCGGCAACGCGCCCGTGCTGCGAGTTTTCAATCGGGATGATCGCCTGGTGCGCGCGGCCATCGCTGACCGCCTCCAGCGCGTCTTCAAAACTGAAGCACGGCAGCGGCAGCGCCGCCGCATCGAATTCCAACGCCGCGCGGTGGCCATTGCAGCCCGGCGCGCCCTGAAATGAAATCGCCCGCGCTGGCACGGTGGCCGCCGCAGCGGAAAGTTCGTTCACAAGGGCGAGCGCAGGAGCGGGATAGGAATGCATGGTGCCAGCGCCGATAGGGCGCGGCGCGCAAAAAGACAAACCCGGGCTTTGCGCGCAACGCGCCAGACTATCCCGCCGCCTGCCAATCGCGCACCGCGTCCACCGGATGAACCAGCATCAGCACATTGAGCGTCAGATTGTCGCGGATCAGTGCCAAGGTCATCAGTTCGAACGCGATGGCCATGGCCAAGCTGGCTTTCCACGGCAACTTGGCCGCGATCCAGAAGCCCAGCACCATCCAGCCGATATCCGCCATCGAATTGACGATGCTGTCCCCGGCATAACCAAAGCTGACCGTCACCGCGCGGTAGCGGTCGATGATCATCGGCGAGTTCTCCAAAATCTCCCAGCTCGCCTCCAGGATCACTGCAATCGGCAGCGCCCAGCGCGTCGGTGCGCCATCAAACAGCCGCCACTTGCGCCACAATAAATGCGCCGCGCCATAAAAGATCAGCCCGTGGATGATGTGGCTGAACGTGTACCAGTCGGCCAGATG
>JANORN010000183.1:0-1672 GCA_031415355.1 Novosphingobium sp.
AGCCGCGATGCGATCCGTGATCCGGTAACGGGGCTGGCGGTGATCGGCACCGATGGCCGCCTGGTTACCGACAGCGCCTCGCCGCGCGTGCTGGCTTATGATGTGAACGGCCTGATCTGGGATGCCGGCGTGATCTGGCGCCCCAGCCGCCGCACGGCATTTGAAGCCCATGTTGGCCGCCGTTACGGCACCACCAGCTATTTCGGCAGCTTTGCCTATGCGCCGAACCAGAAGAGCAGCGTCAACATTTCGGTCTACGATTCGATCCAGGGCTTTGGCGGTCAGGTCAATTCGGCACTGGCGGCTTTGCCCACCCAGTTCCAAGCCTCGCGCAACCCTTTGACCGGCGATATCAACGCCTGCGTCATCGCGCAAGCTGCGGGCAGCTGTTTGGGCGGTGCGCTGGGATCGGTGCGCTCGTCGGTATTTCGTTCGCGCGGGGTTTCGGGCAGCTATTCGGTCGATCTGGGCCGATTGCAGGCCGGGTTGGCGGCAGGGTATGACCGGCGTAGCTTCATCGCCGCGCCAGGCACCGTGCTCGCCTCTGCCAATGGCGTGATTGATGAAAACATCTGGCTGGCTGCCTATCTGGCCGGTAAGATTGACCGCAACTCAGGCTTTTCGACCAATTTCTATGCCAATCGCTACGAAAGCGGAGATACCTTGGGTGGCGATGTCGCCGGAATTGGCGCAACAGCGGCCTATTACCGCACGATCATGGCCGGGCTGACGGCCACCGCCGCAGTCGGGGTTGACGGAATCAACCGCGATGCCCTTCTGGAAGACCAATGGACCGCTTCGGCTCTGGTCGGCGTACGATACACCTTTTGAGCGGGATGGAGTGAATAGCGATGTTCGATGATTTTTACGGACTGACGGGGCGTCCGTTCCAGCTCACCCCCGATCCGGCGTTCTATTTTGAAAGCCTGACGCACCGCAAGGCGCTGTCGTACTTGTCCTATGGCCTGGCCCAAGGCGAGGGCTTTGTGGTGATCACCGGCGAAGTCGGGGCGGGTAAATCGACCCTGGTGGCGCATTTGATGGCAACCATCGATCCCGCGCGGCTGACTGCGGCGCAAGTGGTGACCAGCAAGCTGGACGACGAAGAAATCGTCCACGTGGTCGCTCAGGCATTCGGGCTGATCGTGGAGGGGCATGACAAGGCCTCGGCCCTCGGCGCGATCGAGGCGTTCCTGCACGATGAAGCCCGCGCCGGGCGGCGTTGCCTGCTGATCGTCGACGAATCTCAGAATCTGGCGTTTGAAGCGCTGGAGGAACTGCGGATGCTGTCCAACTTCCAGCTCGGCTCGCACCCGCTGCTGCAAACGCTGCTACTGGGTCAGCCGGAATTCCGGACGATGATCCAGGATCATCCGCAACTGGAACAGCTGCGCCAGCGCGTGATCGCGGCGCATCATCTGGACGCGATGGATGCCGCCGAAGTCCAGCCCTATGTTGAACACCGCCTGCGCTGCGTTGGCTGGAATGGCAATCCGGCCTTCGATCAACGCGTGTTCGCGGAACTTTACGCCGCCTCGGGCGGGGTGCCGCGCCGGGTCAACCAGATCTGCAACCGTCTGCTGTTGCTCGGTTCGGTTGAACAGCGCAGCCGGATTGACGGCGCGATGCTCAGCACCGTGCTCGACGAGCTCGCCTCTGACGGCACCATGCC
>JANORN010000184.1:0-2674 GCA_031415355.1 Novosphingobium sp.
CCGTCGCAGTTGGGCGAAGATCTGGCTGCTGATCCGCCGTGGCCGCCGGGCACTGGGGACGCGGCGGCGCGGCGCGGCGTGCTGATCCACCGGTTGCTGGAGCGACTGCCCGATGTTGTGGCCCCGGCGCGCCAGGGTGCAGCGCTGGGCTGGCTCGCACGGATCGCGCCCGAACTGACCGCGCCCGCGCGCGCTGAACTGGTCGCCAGCGCGCTCGCGGTGGTGAGTGACCCCGCCTGGGCCGAGCTGTTTCAGCCCGGCTCGCTGGCTGAAGTGCCGATTGCCGCGACGGTGGGCGAACAAGTGGTGGCGGGTACGATTGACCGCCTGCTGATCGCGCCAGACCGGATTCGGTTGGTCGATTACAAAACGTCGCGCCGCCCGCCTGAAAGCCTGGATGCCGTGCCGGTCGCGATTCTGCGCCAGATGGCGGCCTATGTTGCCGCGCTGGAGATCACCTATCCCGGCCGCCGGATCGAAGCCGCGCTGCTTTATACTCAGGCCCCGCGCCTGATCGAACTGCCCCCCGCGCTGCTCGCCGTGCACAAGGCGGCATTGTCGGGCGACCAGTAAAGCTTTTCCCGCCGGGCGTTGCCTTCGCGGCGGCAGCGCCTAAATTGGTTTTAACACACAGGAGAATTCTCATGGCCACAAAAGCCGTTACCGATGCCAGCTTCGCAGTAGACGTGTTGCAATCCGACAAGCCCGTGCTGGTGGATTTCTGGGCCGACTGGTGCGGCCCGTGCAAGATGATCGGGCCATCGCTGGAAGAAATCAGCGAGGAACTGGCCGATCGGGTCACCGTGGCCAAGGTCGACATCATGGAGGCCACCGACATCGCCACCAAATACGGCGTGCAATCGATCCCGCTGATGGTGCTGTTCAAAAATGGCGAACCGGTCGCGCAAAAGCTGGGCGCGGCACCGAAGGGCCAGATCAAGAGCTGGCTGGAAAGCGTGCTGTAGAATTTGCCGCCGTTCGGTTTTCCTACATCGGCACGGCATGGTAGAGCATCTTGTAATATATCTGACTCAGACCCGCTCAGGCTGAGCTTGTCGAAGCACCCGCCTGTTACGGCACGGTGGCGCGCGTGCGATGGTCGTTGGCCTACGGCCGTCTTCGGCTCGACAGGCTCAGGATGAGCGGGAATTGGGCAAAGTGATTCATATTTGGCGAATCGCGCTCTAGGCATAGCTTTTAACGAGGGGCTGCGGCGCTCAAAACGAATTTTTCCGGCAATGTGTCACCCACTCGGCGACATGTAAGCTTTTGTAAAATAATTCTAATATTTGTAGCACCAGGGTGACACTGTCACCCTGGTGTCACCTTTGGTGCTGGGCCTGCTGGGAGCGTCAGCAACCGCCATTGCGGCTCAGTTCTGCGCCAACCGCCCCGCCAGATCATCCCATAACGCTGGACTCGCCGCGCCGATCAAGCCCGGCAGATGCGCCTCGTCGACCCGGTAAGCGCTGCCATCTGGCCGCGCCGCTTTGCCGCCGGCTTCATTGACGAACAGCACCCCTGCCGCGTGGTCCCACGCCAGCGTGCGCTCAAAAATTGACACGTCGTTGGTGCCCAGCACCAGCCGCGGATATTGCTCGGCGGCGCAGCGCGGCACGTCGACCAGTTTGTAATGCGGCGCAATTCCGTGCTTCACCGCGTCGCGTTTCGCCGGGTCCATGAACACCAACGAGATTGCGGCAACCGGCGGAGTTGCTCCCGTTGTTCGCGCGATCAGCTGGTCCTCGCCTACGAACGCCCCGCTGCCGCGATGCGCATGGCACAGGCGGCTGGTGAGCGGATCGTAAATCCACCCGGCAATCGTCTCGCCTGCTTCGGCCAGCGCGATCATTACCCCGAACGGCGGCTGGCCGTGCGCGAAATTGTGTGTGCCGTCGATCGGATCGACGATCCAGCACAGTGCATCGCCCAGCCGGTCGAGCAGCGCCGGATCCGCGTCGCAGGCTTCCTCCCCCACCAGTGCGGCCTCCGGCAGCAGCTTCGCCAGCCCCTCGAACAACAGCACCTCAGCCTCGCGGTCCGCCACGGTGACCAGCTCGCCCGGCGATTTGGTGATGATCTCACCCTCCGCCAGTTGCTGATAGCGCGGCAGTATCGCGCGCGTGGCGGCGTCCCGCATGATGGCGAGGACGGCAGGGGTGAGGGTGTGTGTGCTCAAGACCGGTAATCCGCATTGATTGAAATATAGCCGTGGGTCAGATCGCAGGTCCAGACCGTGGCGCGGCCTTCGCCCAGGCCGAGGTCGATCTCGATGCTGACCTCTTGGCCGGTGAGGTGCGCGGCGACCGGGGCTTCGTCATAGTCCGCCAAGGGCAGGCCCTCGCGCGCGCACCACACACCGCCGAACCCGATCGAGAGCGTGTCGCGGTCCGCCGGTTCGCCCGCTTTGCCGACGGCCATCACCACCCGGCCCCAGTTGGCGTCCGCGCCCGCAATCGCGGTTTTGACCAGGGGGGAATTGGCGACGGCTAGGCCGACTTTGCGTGCGCTGGAATCACTCACCGCGCCGGTTACTTGCACCGCGATGAACTTCTGCGCGCCTTCGCCATCGCGGACGACTAGCTGGGCGAGCTGGCGACAGACATCGCTGAGTGCCGCCGCGAAGGCATCGGCGCCGGGGCTGTCGAACGAGGCCAGCGGGGCGTTGCCTGCC
>JANORN010000185.1:0-3104 GCA_031415355.1 Novosphingobium sp.
CCATAATCTGGAGATATCGGGCGAAGAGCAGCGTGCGGTTAACGAGGAAGCGCTGTCGGTCAATGAGGAATTCCAGTCGACCAACGAGGAATTGCTGACCTCCAAGGAAGAACTGCAATCGCTCAATGAAGAACTGACCGCACTCAACAGCCAGCTGCAGGAAACGCTTGACCGCCAGCGCGTGACTTCGAACGATTTGCAGAACGTGCTGTACAGCACCGATGTCGCGACGCTGTTTCTCGATACCAAACTTAATATCCGGTTCTTCACACCTGCCACGACGGCGCTGTTTAACCTTATCCCTGGAGATGTTGGTCGTCCGCTTACGGATTTGAAATCGCTCTCTGCGGATCAAGAGCTGTCAGCAGATGCTCACAAAGTGCTCGAAAATCTTGATGCCGTTGACCGTGAGATTGAAACAACCAAAGGGGTGTGGTTTGTCAGGCGCATTCTGCCCTACCTTGCCGATGACGGAAAAGTCGAAGGCGTTGTCCTCACCTTCACCGATGTCAGCGAGCGCAAGCAGATCAAGCAGGCGCTGGAAGAGGCACGGCACGTCGCCGACCGCGCCAATGTCGCCAAGTCACGCTTTCTCGCCGCCGCCAGCCATGATCTGCGCCAGCCGCTCCAGACCCTGGCGCTGTTGCAGGGCCTGCTGGCCAAGCAGGTCGAAGGGCCAAAGGCGCAGCAGCTGATCGTTCGGGTGGATGAAACGCTCGGTGCAATGACCGGCATGCTCAACACCCTGCTCGACATCAACCAGATTGAGGCCGGCACGGTGCGCGCCCATATCTCGACCTTCCCGGTGAATGATCTTCTCGAAGAGTTGCGCGCGGAATTTGCCTATCACTCAGATACAAAGCGATTGCAGCTCCGCTATGTCCCTTGCAGCCTTGCCATTACCAGCGATCCGCAACTGCTGGAGCAAATGCTCCGCAATCTGATCTCCAACGCCCTCAAATATACCGGAGACGGAAAAGTGCTGATCGGCTGCCGCAGGCGGAAGGGTCATGTGAGCATCGAGATATGGGATAGCGGCGTCGGCATTGCCGCAGACGACCTTCAAGCAATTTTTGACGAATATCACCAGGTCGATAACGCCGCACGCGAGCGCAGCCGGGGGCTGGGCCTCGGGCTGTCCATCGTCAAACGACTAGGCGATTTGCTCGGCCATGTGGTTCATGTCCGCTCGGTTCCCGGCAAGGGCTCGGTGTTCGCGATCGATGTGGCACAGCAATTGGATCAAGCGGGTGCTCCGGAGGACAAAGCTGACGGTTCAAGACCTGCACTTGAACACCGCACCGGCAACATCCTGATTATTGATGATGATCCCGAAGTGCGCGAATTGCTTGAAATCCTGCTGAAAGGTGACGGTCATCATGTGGAGACTGCACATGACGGCATCTCGGCATTGGAATTCATCAAACAGGCCAAGACCAAGCCGGACCTGATCCTGTCGGATTACAATCTCCCCGGCAAAATGAACGGCATTCAGACCAAGGGAAAGCTGCGCAGGCAGATCGACCATTATGTTCCGGTTATCATCCTGACCGGCGATATTTCGACTGCTGCCCTGCGCGATATCGCCGATCATGACTGCGTGCAGCTCAACAAGCCGGTCAAACCGAAGGCGCTTTCGCACACAATCCAGCGGTTGCTTTCCCAAGTGGCGCGGGTGGTGGAACCGCAAAATCCGGTTTCCGAACCAGAAAAGTTGCCATGAAAGACCCGGTTTGCGGGATGACGGTCGATCCGGTGGCTTCGCCGCATCATACTGACTACGCGGGCATGGCGTTCCACTTTTGCAGCGCGAGTTGCAAGGCGAAGTTCATCGCCGACCCCGCGCGCTATCTGGCTGCGGCGCCACTTGTTCCCGAAGCCATTGCTGAGGGCGCAATGTGGACCTGCCCGATGCATCCGCAAATTCGCCAGGCAGGGCCAGGATCATGCCCGATCTGAGGGATGGCACTGGAGCCGGAAGCGCCCTCGCTGGTGGACGCGCCCAATCCCGAGCTGGTCGATTTTACGCGGCGGCTTTGGGTCGCAGGCGTTCTCAGCATCCCCTTGCTGCTGCACTCGATGGGTGCCAAAATGTTCGGCCTGCACCTCGTCAGCATGGCAGCCTCACCATGGGTGCAACTTGGCCTGACTGCGCCGATTGTCCTGTGGGGCGGGTGGCCCTTTTTCGTGCGCGGCTGGGCCTCGCTGTTTACCGGCCACCTCAACATGTTCACGCTGATCGCCATCGGGGTTGGCGCAGCGGTTGCCTAAAGCCTGGTTGCCACAATTGCCCCCGGACTGTTCCCGCCATCCTTTGGCGGTCACAAGGGAATGGTGCCGGTCTATTATGAGGCAGCGGGCGTTGTTGTAGCCTTGGTTCTGCTGGGCCAGGTGCTCGAACTGCGCGCCCGCGCTGCCACGGGTCGCGCAATCCGCGCGCTGATGGACCTGGCGCCCAAGACCGCACACCGGATCGCCGCAGATGGCAGTGAGAGCGAAGTTTCGCTGGCGGAAATTGTGCTTGGCGACAGGCTCCGCGTTCGTCCCGGTGACGCCATCGCAGTTGACGGCGTGGTCGTCGAAGGGCGCTCCCCGGTCGATGAATCGATGCTCACGGGCGAACCCGCGCCCGTGCTCAAGGACATCGGCGCGAGCGTCACCGCCAGCACGATCAACGGCACCGGCAGCCTGATCATCGAAGCCCGCGCCGTTGGCAACGATACGATGCTCGCGCGGATTGTCCGGATGGTGGCCGAAGCCCAGCGCAGCCGCGCGCCGATCCAGGCGGTGGCGGACCGGATCTCCGGCTGGATCGTGCCAGCGGTCGTCGGCATCGCGGTGCTCACCTTTGCGGTGTGGAGTCTGGTCGGCCCCGAGCCGCGATTTGGCCATGCCTTGCTCAATGCCATCGCCGTGCTGATCATCGCCTGCCCTTGCGCGCTGGGTCTCGCCACGCCGATGTCGATCATGGTCGCAGCGGGGCGCGGCGCACAGGCCGGAGTGCTGATCAAGAACGCCGAGGCCCTGCAAGCCTTCGAAGCAGTTGATACGCTTGTCATCGACAAGACCGGCACGCTGACCGAGGGCAAGCCCAAGCTGATCGC
>JANORN010000186.1:0-16717 GCA_031415355.1 Novosphingobium sp.
ACTGGCCGCATTGCGCAGCGCCGCCGCTGAACGCCCGGCCGATCACGCCGCGCAGCTCGCCTTTGCCGAAGCAGCCTTTGCAGCGGGCGAGCACGATGCCGCCGCCACTGCGTTGCTAGGATCGATCACCGCCGAGCGCGACTGGAACGAGGGCGCGGCCAAGGCCAAGCTGCTCCAGTTCTTCGAAGCGGTCGGGCTGGAAGACCCCTGGGTGGCGGCCACGCGGCGCAAGCTGTCCCTGATCCTGTTTGGATGATAGCATGGCCGTTATGACCGGAACCCGCGTATCGATCTTTCCACTGCCCGGCGCAGTGCTGTACCCCGGGCTGCAACTGCCGCTGCATATCTTTGAGCCGCGTTACCGCGCGCTGGTGAAGGATGCGCTGGCGCGGGACAGCCGGATCGGGATGATCCAGCCGCAGCGCAGCGGGGATGACGCGCCGCTGTTCACGGTTGGTTGCCTGGGCAAGATTGCCGAGTTCGAAGCGCTCGACGGCGGCAAGTTCAACCTGGTGCTGGAAGGCGAAACCCGCTTTCGCGTGCTGCGCGAGCTCGATGTCGTCACCCCGTTCCGCCAGATCGAGGCCGAACTGCTGCCCGATCTGGACGAAGCCGTGCTGGCCCCGGTCGAACGCGCCAGCTTTGAACGCGAGGCGCGCCGGTTTGCCGATGCGCAGGGCTATGCGGTGGACTGGAATTCGGTTGCGCGGCTGGATGATTTGTCGCTGATCAACGGCGTCAGCCAGATCGCCCCGTTCGACATGGCCGCCAAACAGGCGCTGCTCGAAGCCAATTCACTGGGCGAACGCTGCGAGCTGCTGGTCCAGCTGATGCAGTTCTTCGGCCGCCACGACAGCGATGACGACCGGGTTACGTTGCAGTAAGCACCGCTTTCACCCCGTCGATCACATATTGCACCGCCAGCGCCGCCAGCAGTACGCCGAGCAGGCGGGTGATCACGGCCTCCACCTTGGTCCCCAGCAGCCGCATCAGCGGGCGGGCGGCGATCAGCGCCAGCAGCGTTAGCGCGATCACACTGAGCATGGCGGCCAGGATCACCAGCGTTTGCGGGGTGCCATCGGCCTTGGCCATCAGCAGCATGATCGTGGCGATCGAGCCGGGTCCAGCGATCATCGGCATGGCCATCGGGAAGACCGAGACATCCTCCACTTCGGGCGTTGTGGCGTGCGTCACGGCGTTCTGCGCCATGATCTTTTCCGCGCGCTCCTCGCGCCGCTGGGTGCGCTTTTCAAACACCATGTCCATCGCGATCACGAACAGCATGATCCCCCCCGCCAGCCGGAACGAGTTGAGCTCGATATGCAGCGCGTTCAGCAATTGCTCGCCGAACAGCGCAAACACGATCAGGATCAGCGCCGCAATCACGCTGGCGCGCACCGCCATGGTGGTCGCCTGGCGCTGCGTCGCGCCCTTGACCAGCCCGGCATAGATCGGCGCGCAGCCGGGCGGATCGATCACCACGAACAGGGTGACGAAGGCGGAGAGGAACAGTTCGTACATGCTGCGTCCGCGCCTATTCCACGTCGCGCCCGTCGAGTTCGATCACCGGCTGATAGGCACCTTGCAGCCAGGCTTCGACTTGAATTGTGCGGGAGCGGTCGGGCCGGACGGTGGAAGTCCAGCGCAGTGTTTGGTCACTGGCATAAGCCTGTGCGCTGTCCGATCCGCCAGCTAGCGAGGGCGGCGGCGGGCGCAGCGCCGGGCTGGTGCAGTCCGCCACTTTGGCGGTGACGCTGTCGGGCATCGGCGCGGCGTTGTCATTGGTCACGCTCATATCCAGCACCCATTTGTACTGGGGCTTCTGCCCGCGCCGTTCGCCCTGGCGCTGCCACAGGGTGACAAAGGTGCCGCGCGCATTGCCGCTGTTCCAGTCACCGATGGTGGCGGCATAGGACCCGTCGCAGCTGGACCAGACCACATGCGGCTGCCATTTGACCGAAACCGCCGGATCAGCGCGCCCTTTCAGCCAAGTCTGGGCATTGACGCGGCCCGGCACGAACATCACCGCGTCGCTGGTGCTGGTGGCGCGAAACGCGGTCCACTGCCCCTGGACCTGTGCCTGCCGCGCGAACGCCAGCTCAGCCGCGATCACCGCGCTGGGGTTCGCGGCGGGCTTCAGCCGGGGGCCGTCATAGCCGGGGCCAGTGGCGCAGGCGGACAGGGTGAGCAGGGCGGTGAGGGCGAGCGTAAAGATTGGGCACTTCATGGGGGCCAGCTTAGAACCAAGCTTGATGATACGTAACCCCCTACCTGCCTCGTCACCCTGAACTTGTTTCAGGGTCCATCGCGCCGTCAACTCTTGTGCCTGCCGATTGGCAGCAAACCGAATCGTTGCGGTGAAGGTGCAGTACCTGGTCGGATGGCGAAATGGATGCTGAAACAAGTTCAGCATGACGGGCCTTCCTGGGAGATTGCTTGCGACCGTTTGCGGGGTGCAGAATCACCGGAATCTCGCAATTTGGATGGCGGAAACAGGCAGAAACCTTGCGTTTCTGGCTGATGGATTGGTACATTGGCTCGCTCCAGTTTTTGAATGGAGCCGATCCCAATAAGCACATCTGAGCTGAATTCTATTTAGCTTTGCTACACCAGAAATAACTGAACGACTATTCGCGGTTGGATGAGCCTTGTGGGCGTACAGCTGACTGTTCGTTACCGCCGCCAGCTATTAGTCGCTCAGCTCAAATCACCCCGTCACCCAGCGCCACGCCCGCATTGCGGTGCGCGGCGACGAGCGTGTTGCGCAGCAGGACAGCGATGGTCATCGGGCCGACGCCGCCGGGCACCGGGGTGATCGCGGCGGCAACCTGGCTGGCCTCGGCAAAATCGACATCTCCGACCAGCTTGCCCTTCGCCGCGCCATCGGCCGGAGCCAGCCGGTTGATCCCGACATCGATCACCACTGCGCCGCGCTTCAGCCAGCTGGCCTTGACCATTTCCGGACGGCCCACCGCGGCGACCACGATATCGGCGCGGCGGACCACATCGGGCAAGTCGCGCGTGCGGCTGTGCGCGATGGTGACGGTGCAGCTTTCCGCCAGCAGCAGTTGCGCCATCGGCTTGCCGACCAGGATCGAGCGGCCGATCACCACCGCGTCTTTGCCGGACAAGTCTCCCAGCACATCTTTCAGCAGCATCAGGCTGCCCAGCGGCGTGCACGGCACCAGCCCCGGCAGGCCCAGCGCGAGCCGTCCGGTACTGGTCGGGGTCAGGCCATCAACGTCCTTGTCCGGGCTGATCCGTTCAACCACCGCCTGTTCGTCCAGGTGCTTTGGCAGCGGCAGTTGCACCAGAATGCCATCGACCAGAGGATCAGCGTTAAGTTGGTCGACCAGCGCCAGCAGCTCGGTCTGGGTGGTCGCCTCGGGCAGCTTGTGTTCAAAGCTGGCCATCCCGGCCTCAACCGTCTGCTTGCCTTTGGCGCGGACATAGACTTGGCTGGCCGGGTCTTCCCCCACCAGCACAACCGCCAAGCCCGCCTTGCGTCCTGCGCTGGCGGTAAAGCTGGCGGCCAGGTCCGCGATCCGCAGGCGCAGGCGCGCGGCGAAGGCTTTGCCGTCGATAATGGTGGCGGTCATGCGGTTGGCTCCGTCAGGCGTAGGCGATGGCGAGGTTTTTGAAGACGATCTGGATAATCGTCAGTACGATTATCAGCACCATCGGGGACAGGTCGATCATTCCGGTCGCAGGCATGATCCGCCGCACCGGGGCCAGCACCGGTTCCAGCAGCGCGTTGACCGCGCGCCAGATCGCAGCAACAAAATCGTTGTGCATCGACACCACGTTAAAACTGATCAGCAGGCTGAGCACAAATTGCACAATCACCAGCATGACCAGAATCGAGATCAGATATCCAACGATTTCAAACAGGGCCATGAACAGCACGGGTAGCGACCTTTCGGATGGATTGTTGCAGCGCTGATAGCCGAGCCGGGGTGGCTTCTGCAACTGCGGCGATGCCCGGCTCAGCCCTTGCGGATCAGCGTGCCTGCGCCGCGTGCGGTGAACACTTCGATCAGCATCGCGTGCGGCACCCGGCCATCGAGCACCACCGCCGCTTCGCAGCCGGCCTCAACCGCGAGGACGCAGGTTTCCAGTTTGGGGATCATCCCGCCGGTGATCGTGCCATCGGCCTGCAGCCGGGCGATGTCCGCCGGGGTCAGATCGGTCAGCAGATTGCGGTCCTGATCGAGCACCCCCGCCACGTCGGTCAGCAGGAACAGCCGCGCCGCGCCCAGCGCCGCCGCGAGCGCGCCCGCCATGGTATCGGCGTTGATGTTGTAGGTCTCGCCATCCTTGCCCGGGGCAATCGGGGCAATCACCGGGATCATCCCGGCGGCGCTGGCGGTTTCGATCCGGGTGGTGTCGACCGTGGTCGGTTCCCCCACAAAGCCCAGGTCAATCGCGCGTTCGATCAGCGAATCGGGGTCCTTGGCAGTGCGCTGAACCTTGGTGGCCGTCACCAGCCCGCCATCCTTGCCCGAAATGCCCAGCGCCTTGCCGCCGGCCCCGGCGATCCAGCCGACCAGCTCCTTGTTGATCGCGCCGGACAGGACCATTTCCGCGATCTGCGCGGTCTGCTTGTCAGTCACCCGCAGGCCATCGACGAAGGTGCTCTCTACGCCCAACTTGCGCAGCATCGCGCCGATCTGCGGCCCGCCGCCGTGGACCACCACCGGGTTGATCCCCACCGCCTTCAGCAGCACCACGTCCTCGGCAAAATCACGCGCCAGTTCAGGATCACCCATCGCGTGGCCGCCGTATTTGACCACAAAGGTGCGCCCGGCGTAGCGCTGGAGATAAGGCAGCGCCTCAACCAGCGTTTCAGCCTTGGCGAGCATTGCCGCATTATGGGCCACGTGGTGAGCAGGATCGGGTGCGTGAGTCATGTCGCCCCTTACGGTCAGGCGGGCGCGGCGTCCAGCTTGCGGCTGATCCGCACCACCACCCAGATGATCAGCGGCACCAGTACGGCGGAGAGCACCACCTTGGCCACTGCCTGCCCGATCATCAGGTCCAGAATCGGGCGCACGCCATAGAACGAGACCGTGATGAAGATCAGCGTATCGACAATTTGTGAGAGCGCAGCGGCAATGAACCCACGCAGCCCCGCGAACTTGCCCACTGCGCTGCGCAGCTTGTCAAACAGCCAGATGTTCAGCGAAACCGAGACCCCGTAAGCCAGAATGCCCGCGCCCATCAGCCGCCAGCCCTGCCCGATCACGATCGGAAAAGCCTCTTTGGCGGGTTCGTACATCCCGGCGTCGGTCGGCAATTGCAGCACCAGGAACGACAGCGCAATCGCCAGCACCAACGGCACGAAGCCAAAGCGGACCATGCGGTTGGCCGTGTCTTTGCCGTGCAGCTCCGCAATCGCGCTGGACAGTGCGACCAGGGTCAGGAACGGAAAGATCCCGGCTTCGACTGCGAGCGGCCCGATGGCCACTTGCTTGACCCCCAAAAACCCGCCGAGCGGAACCATGCCGCCGTAAAGGATTGCGAACAGGAACAGCGAGCGGGGGATGGACAGGTTCTGCATTATGCCAGCCTAGCGAGCCATGCAGCGCTGTGGAAGTGGCACCGCGCAGTCTTGCACAGGGCGCAACATGCGCTACCACTTGCCGCAACCGGCGAATGCCGCATGAAGAAGGGGCGTCGATGCATATCCTGAAAAGCCTGGCGGCGATGGCGCTGATTCTGCTGGTCGCCTGGCTGCTTTCGTCCAACCGCAAGGCGATCCGCCTGCGCGTGGTTGGCGCGGCGTTCGCCTTGCAGGCGGGATTTGCTGCGTTGGTGCTTTATACCCCCTGGGGCAACCGCGTGCTGCAGACGATTTCGAACGGGGTCTCGGCGCTGCTGGGTTATGCCGGCAAAGGCACCGAATTCCTGTTTGGTGCGCTCGCGACAGACCCGTTAGGGCAGAATTTCGCGATCCAGGCACTGCCGGTGATCATCTTTTTCGCCGCGTTGATCTCGATCCTCTACTATCTTGGGATCATGCAGTTCGTGATCAAATGGATCGGCGGCGCGCTGGAAAAGCTGACCGGGATCAGCAAAGTCGAAAGCCTGAGCGCAGCAGCAAACATTTTCGTGGGCCAGTCTGAAAGCCCGCTGGTGATTCGGCCTTACCTGGCCGCGCTGACCCCGTCGCAGCTGTTCTGCTTGATGACCGTGGGCATGGCCGGCGTCGCGGGCACCATCCTCGCAGCCTATGCCTCCATGGGAATCCGGATCGATTACCTTGTCGCCGCCGCGTTCATGTCGGCGCCGGGCGGAATCCTGATGGCCAAGATCATGATGCCCGATCCGCTGGGTGAAGCGATCGTCAATCCGGAGGATGTGCCGGTTGCCTCGCTGGAGGATGAAAAGCCCGCGAACATCATCATGGCCGCTGCGCAAGGCGCGCAGACCGGGGTAAAGCTGGCCGTTGCGGTTGGCGCGATGGTGCTGGCGTTCGTGGCGCTGGTTGCGCTCGCCAATGGCCTGCTTGGCGGGATCGGCGGCTGGTTCGGCCGGCCGGACATGTCCTTCCAGCTGATCCTCGGCACCGTCTTCGCGCCGGTGTTCTGGCTGCTCGGCGCGCCCGACTGGGCCGAAGCGCTGCGTGCAGGCGGATTTTTCGGAACCAAAGTGGTGCTGAATGAATTCGTCGCCTTCATCGATCTGGGCCAGATGCCGGTCGGCGCGGGGGGCCTGACCGAACGCACCGTCGGGATCGTCACCTTCGCGCTGTGCGGCTTCGCCAATTTCAGCTCGATTGCAATCCAGATGGCGGTAACGGGCGGCCTTGCCCCCAACCAGCGCCCGATGATTGCCAAGCTGGGCCTGAAAGCGCTGGTGGCAGGCAGCCTCTCCAACCTGATGAGCGCCGCGCTGGCCGGGCTGTTTCTCAGCCTGTAAGGCACGGAATTCCTCACACTATACATCCAGATTGGATGTAAGGCCGGGCTTCTACGGATAGGCCGAGCGACGGCGCGCGGGCCATGGTCCGTCCATGGTTCCGCTGCTGCCCCTTGCCGCAGCCATCGCGCTCTGCGGTGGCGGCCCGCGCCACACCTGCGTGGTCGATGGCGATACCTTCTGGCTGGACGGCACCAAAATCCGCCTGGCTGATATCAATGCGCCCGAAACCGCGCAGGCCGCTTGCCCGGTCGAGCGCGCGGCGGGCGAGGCGGCCAAGCGCCGCCTGGCGGAGCTGCTGAGCGCCGGCCCGTTCCAGCTCGAAACTCGCGGCCGCGCAAGCGATCGCTATGGCCGCGCGCTGCGAGTCGTGACGCGCGGCGGGCGCAGTCTGGGCGCGCAGCTGGTGGCGGAAGGCCTTGCCGAAGTCTGGCAGGGCAAACGCAGCGACTGGTGTATCCGCCTTGCCGGGAGTCTGCCGAGCCAGTAGCACTGGGGCCATGGGTGACCTCATTCCTTTCCGTCGGCCCAAGCGGTGGACTCGCGCCAAGGACTATGGCGCGGATGACTATGGCAAAGTCCTGCCGACCAGCCGCTGGCGTGGGTCCGGCTCGCCGCGCGACCCAAAGCGCAGCCGCATGCCCGGGTGGCGCCCCTGGATTCTCCTGACGGCCCTGATCAGCTTATGGTACGGTCTGGGGATCGAAACTCTTGAGCCGTTGCCGGGCTTTGCGAGCGATCCCGAAAAGGTCGAGGGCAGCTTCACCCGCTGCGGCCCGGGACGCGGCACTTTCTGTGTAATCGACGGCGACACGTTCAAACTGAATGAGCGTAACGTCCGCGTGCTGGGCATTGACGCCCCAGAATTGCGCGAGCCGCGCTGCGCGGCGGAGGCTGCGAAAGGTGAACTGGCCACCATCGAACTGCAACGCTTGCTCAATCGCGGCCCATTCCAGATGACCGGACGGATCAACGATATGGTCGATAACTACGGGCGGGATTTGCGCGCGATCACCCGCGTCCTGCCGGATGGGGCCAGCCAGTCGCTTGCCGAACAGATGATCGCCAGCGGCACTGCCCGGCGATACTACGGCGGCGCGCGCGGCACTTGGTGCTGAACGCAAACGACGCGCCCTTCCGCCGGGAAGGACGCGCCGTTCGCGGTGTTAGTCGGCTTAGAACTTCAGCGATGCGGTCGCATAGATCTGGCGCGGGTTGCCGTAATAGGTGGTCAGCACCCCTTCACGCCCCAGCGCCGCAGTGATCGGCGAATTGAGCACGCCAGTGGTCGCATTTGCGGCAAGGAAGGTATAGCCCGATGTGCGATAGCGCTTGTCGGTCAGGTTCTTGGCAAAGATCCCCAGCGACCACATGTTGCCCGGCGCATGATAGACCAAGCTGGCATCGACCAGTGCATAGGCCGGCTGATCGAGGAACGGGTTCGCCACTTCGAACTGGAAGGTTTTGCTTTTCCACGAAATGCCCGCGCCCAGATCGACCCGGCCTTCACCCACCGGCACTGAATAGGCGGCTGAAGCGCTGCCGGTCCAGGCCGGGGTGTTCTGGACATTGCGGAATGCCGCCACGTCCGTCGGCACGGCCGCGATGTTGGCAATGTAGGTCAGGTATTCCGCATCAATATAGCCAACTGCGCCGGTCAGCGTCAGCCCGCCCAGTCGCAGCCGCCCTTCGGCTTCAAAGCCCTGCAGCCGCGCCTTGCCTGCGTTGGAAACGACCCCGCAGAAGCTGGGCAGGCCCGAAACCGTGCAGGCCACCGAACCCGGGATCTGCACATCGGTATAATCCATCCGGAACGCCGCCAGCGCCAGCGTCAGCGCGCGGTCAAACAGCTGCGCCTTGTAGCCCAGTTCATAGCTGTTGACCTGTTCCGGCCGGAAGCTGAGGAACGCCGCGATCTCTTCGTTGGACAGGCCCGCGACGCCATCGGTGTTGGGCGCGTTGACGCCCGCTCCGCGCGGATCGAACCCGCCGCCCTTGAACCCCTGCGAAAAGCTGACGTACAGCGTGCTGTCCGCGTCAGGCTTGAACGACAGCGAGGCGCGCGGAGTGAACTTGGTAAAGGTCCGGTCGCCCCGGAAATTGGTGCCCGGCGCGCCGAACGCCACCCCGGAGCCGCCAAACACCGGCGATCCGCCGCCCAGATAGTTCTGGCGCAGGATATAGGCGTTGCGCTTGTCCCAGGTGTATCGTCCGCCCAGCGAGAGGCTCAGCTGGTCGGTGAAATCATAGGTGAAATCGCCGAACACCGCCATGGTATCGGTGTCGATATCAGCATTGGTAAACGCGGCCAGCCCGGCGATCGTGGTGAACAGCCGCACGTCGAATTGCGTCAGCGCGCTGGCGTTGAGGTAATAGGCCCCGATCATGCCGTTGAACTTGTCGCTGCTGTACAGCACCTGCAGTTCCTGGCTCAGCTGGGTGTTGAAATAGAACCCGGGCACGTCAACGTCCGCCGCTGGCAAGGCGTCGAAGTCAATCGGCGTCGCCGTATCATCCTTGCGGTATGACGTGATCGAACGGAGGGTCAGGCTCTCGGTCGGCTCGGCTTCCAGGAACAGCGAGACCCCCCAGGCCTTGACGTCCTGCATGGGGCTGACCAGCCCGCCGCGCGTGTCATAGACGTTCGCCAGCACTGGGGCGGCAGTTTGCAGGCTGGTAATCATCCGGTGCCCGCCGCGTTCGTTGGAGCGGTCATGCGTGTAATCGCCGGAAAGCCGCACGAAGATGCCGGTCCCGTGCACTTCGATGGTGCCGCGCCCGGCCCAGATATCCTTGTTATAATTTTCGCGGCCGGTGGTCAGATTGGTGCCGAACCCGCCCCGGCTGAGCCGTGCGAGCGATCCGCCGACCCGCAGCACGCCCGCGCCAATCGGGGTGCTGGCGGTGAGTACGCCGTCGGCCTGGTCGTAGCTGCCATAGGTTGCGCGGGCGGACAGGCTGGGGCTGTCGGCCAAGCGGCGGGTGACATATTTGACTGCGCCGCCCACGGTGTTGCGGCCATAGAGCGTGCCCTGCGGCCCGCGCAGCACTTCGATCCGCTGAACATCATAGATATCGAGCACCGCTGCCTGCGGGCGGTTAAGGTAGACATCATCGAGATAGATACCCACGCCTTGTTCAAACCCGGACACCGGGTCTTGCTGGCCGACGCCGCGAATGAAGGCGGACAGCGTGGAATTGGTGCCGCGCGATGCCTCCAGCGTCACGTTGGGAATTTGTTCGGCGAGCGCAGTGATATCCGCCGCACCGCGGTTTTCCAGTTCGATTCCCGAAATCGCAGTGATCGCGATCGGCACGTCAATCAGGTTTTCCTCGCGGCGGCGCGCGGTGACGACAATCGCGCCATCCTCGTTGCTGGCCCCGTCGCTGTCCTGGGCAAAAGTGGGGGTGGCGAACGCGGTCAGCGCGCTGGCGGCCAGCAGGCTCTGCAAAACGATACGATTGCGGCTGGTGTTCATCGGGGGTCCTCTCCACGGGCTGCGGCGCATTCACCGCTTCTGCCACGCTCAATATTGAAACATGAACCACCTTTCAACTTTTAAGTTTGGCAGTTTGGCTTTTGCCGCCTAAAGCGTGGCGCAGCGGCAACAGGGGTTGCGCTGATTGGGGAGAGAGGCAGTGGCCGAACCGGCGCTCAGCCCGGACAATGGCAAGGGCATGAAGACCCCGCGCACCGCACGCGGCCACGCCACGCTACGCCGCTTGCTGGATGCCGCAGCGATGGAATTTGGAGAACGCGGGTTTCATGACGCCTCGATCAGCGGGATCACCCGCCGCGCCGGAACCGCGCTGGGAAGTTTTTACACGTACTTTGACAGCAAGGACGCGATCTTCGCAGCCTTGGTCCGCGATATGAGCCAGGCCGTGGCGTCGGTTGTTTCCAGCAAGGTTACGCCCGGCCAGACGGGCACTGCACGCGAACGCGAGGCGCTGGCGGCATTCCTCGATTTTGCCCGCGAGCATAAGGAAATCTACCGAATCATCGACGAAGCCGAATTCGCCGATCCGACCAGCTATCGCGCGCATTACGAAGGCACTGCCCAGCGCATCGCCGCACGCCTGGATGAAAGCGTCGCCGCCGGAACGATGACCGCTGGCGATAACGAAGTCCGCGCCTGGGCGCTGATGGGGATGAACGTATTCCTGGGTCTGCGCTTTGGCGTCTGGGGCGATGACCGCCCGGTTGACGCAATCGCCGCCACCGCCGAAGCGTTGCTCAAGGATGGGCTAGGGGGTTAAACCCTGCCGAACTTCGGGCTGCCACAGTCCCGTCAAACGTCCAGATTGGCGACGTTGAGCGCGTTTTCCTGGATGAATTCGCGGCGGGGTTCCACGACGTCACCCATCAGCCGGGTGAAGATATCGTCGGTCACGTCGGCATCCTCAACCTCGACTTGCAGCAGACTGCGGTTGTCGGGATCGAGCGTGGTTTCCCACAGCTGTTCGGCGTTCATCTCGCCCAGCCCCTTATAGCGCGCAATGGCGAGGCCCTTGCGCCCGGTCGCGAGAACGGTATCAAGCAGCTGGCTGGGCCGGGTAATTGCGCCGCTTTGCGGATTGGGGCGGGCCGTAGCCACTTCGCTGACCTCGCCGTCGTCGGTGCCCGCTTCGGGTTCGGGGTCGGCCGTTCCAGCGCGGGCAAAGTGGGCAGTGCCGGTATAAACCAGCGCGTGTTCCGCGGCGAGCCGCGCCAGCTTGCGCGCCTCCGCACTGGTCAGGAACGCCGCATCGACCGGAAAGGCATCGGTCACCCCGCGCCAGATCCGTTCGACCACCACCGCCCCGTCGGCATCGCGCAAGCTGGCCGACCAGCGTGCTTCGCGGTCTGCCCGGCCCAGCCATTCGGCGGCGCTGGCGAGCGCCGCGTCGCGGCCACTGCGGCTCAGCTCAGGCTCGAACGCGCCCGCCAGTGCCAGCGCTTCGATCACCGCCGGGTCATAGCGTTTGGGCACGAACGCCATCAGGCTGCGCAGCCGCATCGCGTGTTCGACCAGCGCCTCCAGCTCAGCCCCGCCGCGCGCGCCGCCGGGCGTTTCCAGCACGCGGCCGACGGTGCCCGCCTCCACCAAATAGCGATCCAGCGCGGCGGCGTCCTTCAGATAGACCTCGCTGCGGCCCTTGTTGACCTTGAACAGCGGCGGTTGCGCGATGAACAGGTGGCCGTTCCGGATGATTTCCGGCATCTGGCGGTGGAAGAAGGTGAGCAGCAGCGTGCGGATATGCGCGCCGTCCACGTCGGCGTCGGTCATGATCACGATCTTGTGATAGCGCAGCTTGGCCAGGTTGAATTCGTCACGGATGCCGGTGCCCATCGCCTGAATCAGCGTGCCGACTTCCTTGGAACTGATGATCCGGTCAAACCGCGCGCGCTCGACGTTGAGGATCTTGCCCTTAAGCGGCAGGATCGCCTGGATCTTGCGGTCGCGGCCCTGCTTGGCCGAGCCGCCCGCCGAATCGCCTTCGACCAGGAACAGTTCGCACTTGGCAGGATCGCGTTCCTGGCAATCGGCCAGCTTGCCGGGCAGCGAGGCAATGTCCATCGCGCCTTTGCGCCGGGTCAGTTCGCGCGCCTTCTTGGCGGCTTCGCGCGCGGCGGCAGCATCGATGATCTTGCCCACGACCTGTTTGGCAAAGGCCGGGTTTTCTTCCAGCCAGTCGCTCATCCGGTCCGCCATCAGGCTTTCCAGCGGCTGGCGCACTTCGGAACTGACCAGCTTGTCCTTGGTTTGCGATGAAAACTTCGGGTCCGGCAACTTGACCGAAACAATCGCGGTCAAGCCTTCGCGCATGTCCTCGCCGGTCAGGCTGACTTTCTCTTTCTTCAACAGGCCGGATTTTTCGGCATAGTTGTTGAGCGTGCGGGTTAACGCCGCGCGGAACGCCGCCAGATGCGTACCGCCATCGCGCTGCGGGATGTTGTTAGTGAAGCACAGCACATTTTCGTAATACGAATCATTCCATTCCAGCGCGACATCGATCCCGATCCCATCACGTTCAGAGCTGATCGTGATCGGATTCGGCAGCAGCGGCGTCTTGCTGCGATCCAGATAGGCCACGAACGCGCCGATCCCGCCGTCGTAGAACAGGTCGTGCTCTTTGGCTTCGGCATGGCGTTTGTCACGCAGCAGGATCCGCACGCCGGAATTGAGGAAGGCCAGCTCGCGGTAGCGGTGCTCTAGCTTTTCGAAATCGAATTCGAGCACGTTCTTGAAGGTATTGGTTGAAGCCACAAAGGTGACCCGGGTGCCCTTCTTGACCCCGCCCTTGCCGTTGCTGGGCGCAGGGCCCTTGATCACCAGTGGCCCGGCCGCGTCGCCGTGTTCGAACCGCATCCAGTGCTCTTCACCGTCGCGCCAGATCGTCAGTTCGAGCCATTCGGACAGCGCGTTGACCACCGAAACACCCACCCCGTGCAAGCCGCCCGAAACCTTGTAGGCGTTATCATCGCTGGTGTTCTCAAACTTGCCGCCGGCGTGCAGTTGGGTCATGATCACTTCGGCGGCAGAGACGCCTTCTTCGGAGTGGATGCCGGTGGGAATGCCGCGCCCATTGTCTTCCACGCTGACCGAGCCATCGGGGTTGAGTTCGATCAGCACGAGATCGCAATGCCCTGCCAAAGCCTCGTCAATCGCATTGTCCGAAACTTCGAACACCATGTGATGCAGGCCCGAGCCATCGTCGGTATCGCCGATGTACATGCCAGGGCGCTTGCGCACCGCGTCCAGCCCTTTCAGAACCTTGATCTGGTCTGCGCCATAGGCATTGGCGTTGGGGATATTTTCGGGGGGTGCACCGGGTGTTTCACTCATGGCAAGGATATAGGCACGCGGCTGTCACAACCCAAGCGAAACCGGCGGAAACTTGGCGCTTTTCCACAAGCACAGCGCCGCAGCGCAGGCTTGGTGGTGCGGGCTGGCCCTTGCCGAACCCGCAATCCATCACCATTGTCAGGATCAGCCATCCGCACCGGCTCCCGCCGGGCTTTGAGGAGATCGATCTGCCATGAAGTGTCCATCCTGCAATGTTGCCCTGGTGATGAGCGAACGCCAGGGGATCGAGATCGATTATTGCCCCGAATGCCGCGGCGTCTGGCTGGATCGCGGCGAGTTGGACAAGATCATTCAGCGTAGCGCCGCCGAGCCTGCCCCGGCCGCCGCGCCGCAACCTGCGCCAGCCGCGCAACCAATGCCGCCGCAAAGTTACCCGCCGCAGCAAGGCTATCCCCCGCAGCACGGCTATGGCCACAAGCGCCGCAAGCACTGGCTGGAAGATATCTTCGATTAACACTTTTTCTGATTTGCATCGGTTCGACACCAGCCCGCTCCCCCGCCCGGCCAACCATATGGTATAAGCACTGGGTGGCCGGGCGGGGGAGCGGGCTGGTGTCGTCATTCCCGAATAGACTCTGAGCGCGCTTCCCACGGACGGAAATTCGTGCTTCAATCCCAGCTTCATTTCGAAGCCGGGAAACCCAGTTCATGCGAATTCCAGCCGCTGCGCTTGCTTTGTTGCTGCCGGTTGTCACCGCCGCCAGCCAACCCGCTGCCCCGCCACTCCGTGCCGATCAGGCCGAGTTCCGCGCGTTGTATCAGGAACTGGTGGAGACCAATACGACCCTGTCCAGCGGATCGTGCACGCTGGCGGCGGAGCGGATGGCCGTACGGCTGCGCGCGGCGGGTATGGCTGAAAGCCAGCTGACCTTGTTCGCGGTGCCCGAGCATCCCAAAGACGGCGGCTTGGTCGCGGTCTATCCCGGCACCGACAAGAAACTGAAGCCGATGCTGCTGCTCGCGCATATCGACGTGGTCGAGGCCAAGCGCGAAGACTGGACCCGCGATCCGTTCACGCTGATCGAAGAGAACGGCTATTTTTTCGCGCGCGGGACGGTGGATGATAAGGCCCAGGCCGCGATCTATACCGACACGCTGATCCGGATGGCCCGCACCGGGTACAAGCCCCGGCGGACGATCAAACTGGCGCTGACCTGCGGCGAGGAAACCAGCGGCGCGTTCAACGGCGCGGAATGGCTTGCCGCCAACCGCCGCGACCTGATCGATGCGACCTTTGCGCTGAACGAAGGCGGCGGCGGGCGGACCGATGGTAACGGCAAACTGCTGGTCCAGACCATTCAGGTGGGGGAAAAAGCCTATCAGGATTTCACCCTGACCGCGACCAACCCCGGCGGCCATTCCAGCCAGCCGGTGCGTGAGAACGCGATCTACGCGATGGCCGACGCCGTCACCAAAGTGCGCGACTATCGCTTTCCGCTGCAATTCAGCGAAGTGACGCGGACTTTCTTCACCAAGGCCGGGGCGATGCGCCCCGCACCGGTCGGCCCGGCGATGATTGCGCTCGCGGCGAACCCGGCGGACAGCGCCGCTGAAGCAATCGTCAATGCGGACAAGACCTTGCATTCGCTGCTGCGGACTACCTGCGTCGCCACGCTGATCGATGGCGGGCACGCGCTCAATGCCTTGCCGCAGACGGTGACTGCCAATGTTAATTGCCGGATGTTCCCAGGGCGCACAGTGGACGAGACGCAGGCCGCGCTCGCTGCGGCAATCGGTAATCCGGCGATCCGGATCGTCCAGCGAGTCACCACCAAGCCGATTGCCAAGCCGCCCGCGCTTGATCCGGCGATTATTGGCCCGATCGAGCGGCTGGCGGCAAAGCACTTTCCCGGCGTGCCGGTGATCCCGGCAATGTCCACCGGGGCGACCGACGCAGTCTATACTGGCGGGGTTGGAATCCCGACCTACGGCGTACCGGGGCCGTGGACCGATCCCGATGGCAACGGCACGCACGGCCTGAACGAGCGGATCGAGGTGCGCTCGCTCTATGCCGGGCGCGACTATCTGTTTGATCTGGTAAAACTACTGGCGAGCTGAAAGCGTTTGCGCTGCTAACCGATCAAGGCTTCAGCAATCTGCACCGCGTTCAGCGTCGCGCCTTTGCGCAGGTTGTCCGCTACGGCGAATAGCGCAAGGCCATGCTCGACGGTTGGATCGCGGCGGACCCGGCCCACATAAGCGGCATCCTTGCCGGTGGCTTCCAACGGGTTCGGCACTTCGGTAACAATCACTCCGGGGGCCTGACCCAGAATCTCCAGCGCACGTTCGGGGGAAAGTGGGCGTTCGAATTCAGCATTGATCGACAGCGAATGGCCAGTGAATATCGGTACCCGCACGCAAGTGCCGCAGACCGGCAGGTTGGGCAGTTCGAGTATCTTGCGGCTTTCATCGCGCAGTTTCAGCTCTTCCTCGGTGTAGTCGTCCTCGCCCAGCACATAGTTGAGCGGCACGACATTGTGCGCAATCGGCACCGCCCACTTTTCCGCCGGGGGCAGCAGCGCATCGTGCCCGCCTTGCGCAAGTTCGGCGGCGCGATCCCCCACATGCGCCAGTTGCCGCGCGAGCACGTCGATTCCTTCTATCCCGCCGCCCGAAACCGCCTGATAGGTCGATACCGTCAGCCGCTTGAGCCCCGCTTCGGCGTGAAGCGGCCCCAGCACAGGCATCGAGGCCATGGTGGTGCAGTTGGGGTTAGCGATGATCCCCTTGGGAATGCTGGCCAGCGCGTGGGCATTGACCTCCGCCACCACCAGCGGCACGTCCGGATCGGCGCGCCAGGCCGAGGAATTGTCGATCACCAGCGCGCCCGCCGCGGCCACTTTGGGAGCCAGTTTGCGCGAGGTGTCGCCGCCGGCTGAAAACAGCACGATGTCGAGGCCGGCATAATCAGCGGTCGCGGCGTCTTCCACCGTAATCCCATCCAG
>JANORN010000187.1:0-10269 GCA_031415355.1 Novosphingobium sp.
AACGCATAGAGCCCGCTGTGATCGAAATAGGCGGCGGTGAAGGCCGGGTCCCAGCGCGGCAGCCAGCGCCAGGGGCCATAGTCAAAGCTTTCCCCGGTCACGTTCATGTTATCGGTGTTGAGCACCCCGTGGACGAAGCCCGCGACCATCCAGCTGGCCGCCAGATCGGCGAGCCGCTCCACCACCTGATGCAGCAGGATCACCGCCGGTTGATCGCGCCCGGGGGCGTCAGCGGGCGGCGGCGCGCCGGGGAACTGCGCCAGGCAATAATCGACCAGTTGCGCCAGTTCCGCTGGTTGCTCCAGCACCAGCAGCCGCTGGAACGTGCCGATCCGCACATGCGAATGCGATAGCCGCACCATGACCGCGCCGCGCGCGGGCGAAGGCTCGTCAGTGCGGAACAGCTCCTCGCCGGTTTCGATCACGGACAGCGTCTTGCTGGTATTGACCCCCAGCGCCTGGAGCAGCTCGGTCGCCAGAATTTCGCGGACAGCGCCTTTTAATGTCAGGCGGCCATCGCCCTGGCGGCTCCACGGGGTCTGCCCCGATCCCTTGGTGCCCAGATCGAGCAATCGTCCGGCTCGGTCGCGCAGTTGCGCAAACAGGAACCCGCGCCCGTCGCCGATTTCCGGGTTATAGGAGCGGAACTGGTGCCCATGATAGCGCAGCGCCAGCGGCTGCGGCAGGTTGCTATCCAGCGGTTCAAACCGCGCGAAATGCCGGAGCCAATCCGCATCACTCAGCGCGCCGAGTCCCACGCTGTCCGCCGCGCGCTGGTTACGATAACGCAGGGTGGTGGCGGGGAAGTCTGCCGGGGCGACCGGATCGCCCAGCCAGCCAGCCAGGGCCAGGATTGCCGAGTCGGGCCGATAGTCAGCGGGTTGCGGATTTGTGCGCATCACGCAATAGTGGGGTCAGAACCCCGGCAGCACAAGCCGGGCCGGGGATTGCGAAGACCACATGAGCGAATTTTCCGATCGTTTCTGGACCAGCCGGGACGGGCTGAAGCTGCATTACCGCGACTATGCCGGGCAGTCCGATAGCGCGGCGGCGCGCCCGCCGGTGGTGTGCTTGCCCGGGCTGACCCGCAACGCGCGCGATTTTGAGGCGCTGGCGGTGCATCTCGCGGGGCTGGGTGAAGACTCTTGGCGCGTGCTCGCCATTGACAACCGCGGGCGCGGAGACAGCGCCTATTCCAGAGATTCCGCCAGCTACAACCCGCTGCAATATGTCGATGATCTGACGGTGCTGCTGGACGAACTGGCGATTGCGCGGTTCGTGGCGATCGGCACCTCGCTGGGCGGGTTGATGACGATGATCATGGCGATGTCCATGCCGGGGCGGATCGCCGCTGCCGTGCTCAACGATGTCGGGCCAGAGATTGACCCGGCTGGCCTCGCGCGAATCCGCGACTACGTGGGGCAGGGGCGCAGCTTCGCCACCTGGATGCACGCCGCCCGCGCCTTGCAGGAAGCGCAGGGTCCGGTGTTCCCGCAGTTTGAGCTGGGCGACTGGCTGGTCATGGCCAAACGCAGCATGGTGGTGGGTAGCAACGGACGGATCGTGTTCGATTACGACATGAAGATTGCCGAACCATTCAACCAGCCAGCAGGTGTCGTCCCGGTTGACTTGTGGCCCGGGATCACCGGCCTGGGCGGCAAGCCGGTGCTGCTGCTGCGCGGCGAACACTCGGATATCCTGACCCCCGCTACGCATCGCGCCATGGCCGAGCGCTTGCCCGGCAGCGCAGCGGTAACCGTGCCGCAGGTTGGCCATGCCCCCACGCTTGACGAGCCCGAAGCCATTGCCGCGCTTGAACGGCTGCTGGCGCGGGTCAGCTGATGCTGCGGGTGCTGCATCTGCATTCCAGCTTTCAACCGGGCGGCAAGGAACTGCGCGCGGCGCAGCTGATGAATGCGTTCGGCGCGGGGATCGCGCATACGGTCGTCTCGGCCGAGCCGGGCCAGCTTGATGCCGCAAGCGCCATCGCCCGCAGCGTAGCGGTGGATTACCCTGCGGATTTTCCAGCACTCAAAGGCCGCCCCAATCCGCCGCGCCTGCTCGCATTGGCCCGCGCGATGGCCGGGTTCGATCTGATCCTGACCTATAACTGGGGCGCAATGGATGCGGTGATGGCGCACAGCCTGTTCGGCGGTTATCTGAAGCTGTCGCCGCTGGTCCATCACGAAGACGGCTTCAATCAGGACGAGGCGGAGCGGCTGAAGCCGGCGCGCAACTGGTTCCGGCGGATCGCGCTGGGCAAAAGCGCCGGGCTGGTGGTGCCGTCGCACCGGCTGGAGGAAATCGCGCTGGCGCAGTGGCTGGTCCCGCGCGGCAAGGTGTTCCGGATCGCCAATGGCATTCCGGTGCTGGCCTATGCCAAGCGCTCCAAACGCGATGCCTTGCCCCGGATCATCAAACAGCCAGGTGAAAAGTGGCTGGGCACGCTGGCCGGGCTGCGCCCGGTCAAGAACCTGCCGCGGATGGTCCGGGCCTTCGCCGCCTTGCCGGAGGAGTGGCAGCTGGTGATCGTGGGTGAGGGGCCTGAGCGCGATGCGATCCAGGACGAAGCAAATCGGCTGGAGCTTGGCCACCGGGTGCATTTGCCGGGTTTCGTTGCCGAACCCGCCAAAGCGATCGGGCTGTTCGATCTGTTCGCATTGTCATCGGACAGTGAACAGATGCCGATTTCGGTGATCGAGGCGATGGCGGGCGGGCTGGCCGTGGTCGCGCCGCGCGTGGGGGATATCGCGCAAATGGTGGCCGAACCGAACCAGGCCTATCTCTGCGCGCCGGGTGACGAGGCAGCGCTGGCAGCCGCGCTTAGCAGTCTGGCGGCGGAGGCGGATCACCGGCACACCATCGGCGAAGCCAACCGCCGCAAGGCGCTGGCGCAGTTTGACGAAGCGCGGATGATCGCGGCCTATCGCCAGGTCTATGCTGGGGCGCTGGGCCGCGCGGCGTTTCCTTGAACTGGCCCATGATCCGGGCCGGTTCGGTGAGCGCAGCCGCGTTCACCCGGGCTTCAGCCGGGGACAGCCAGAGATCAAGCGTTGAAAAGGCGCCGCCATCCGCTAAACAGCCCCGCAATGGTTCCCAATTGGGTGCCTGCTCCTGCGCCCAAACCTGAGAAAGCCTGATCCTTGGCCCTGCCTCCTTCCAAGCCCACCGACAAGTCTGACCAGCCCGGTTCCGACAAGGCCGATGCCCAGCAGGACGTGCTGCTGCGCGAAGTTGATGAAGCCGTTCGCCAGGAAGAAATGCTCGGGATTGCGCGCAATTACGGCGTGCCGATAGCAGCCGCAGTGGTGCTGGGGCTAGCCGCATTGGGCGGTTATCTCTATTGGCAGAACTATCAGCGCCAGCAAGCGGGCGAACTGGCCGAACGTTATACTGTGGCAATGGACCGGCTCGATGCTGGCGCGGCCGAAGATGCCCGCAAGGAACTGGCCGGGCTGGCTGGAGCGACCAGCGGCGCGGCGAAAGCTTCGGCGCAGCTCAGCCAGGCTGCGATCCTACTGGGTCAGGGCAAGCAGCCCGAAGCGATCAAGGGCTTTGCGGCGGTGGCGGCGGATGCTGACGCGCCAAAGCCTTACCGCGATCTGGCGCTGGTGCGTGAAATTGCGACCGGATTTGATACTTTGCCGCCGCAGCAGGTGATTGACCGGCTGAAGCCGCTGGCGGTGCCGGGCAATCCCTGGTTCGGCAGCGCGGGCGAGTTGGTCGGCATGGCCTATCTCAAGCAGGACAAGCCGCAATTGGCCGGGGCGATGTTTGCTGCCATGGCCAAGGACACGGGCGTGCCCAAATCGATCGCTGCGCGCGCGCGGCAACTGGCTGGGCAGCTAGGGGTCGATGCCGTCGACGAATTGATCAAGACCGCCAGCGATGCGGCGGAAGATGAAGCCAAGGCTCCTGCCACTGTCAGTACGGCCGGCGCTGCTGCTGCTGGCCCGGCGGGCACCCCTGCCGCTGCACCCCAATGACAGCGATGAACAAGGATTTTTCCATGAACGCCATTTTCCGCTCGCGAATCGCCACAGTGGCACTCGGCACCACCTTGGCACTGGCGCTCAGCGCTTGCGGCGTACTTGGCGGCAAGGGCAAGCCGGCCACGCCAACCGTCGGCAACCGCGTGCCGATCCTCTCGCGCGTTGAAACCGGCGCGAAAGTCGATCCCGAACTGGCGAGCGTGGCGGTGGTGCTACCGCCAGCAGCGCCCAATGCAGATTGGCCGCAAGCCGGCGGAACGGCGGACAAAAGCTATGATCATCCCGCACTGGGCGCTGCGCCCGCGCGCGCCTGGTCGGCACAGATCGCTGGTTCGACCAACAGCCAGCGGCTGGCGGCGGCCCCGGTGGTCGGCGGCGGCTTGCTCTATGCGATGGACACCAATGGCCTGGTCCATGCGTTTGACGCGGCAACCGGCGCGGTGCGCTGGACCCAAAGCTTCAAGATCAGCGGTGATGGCGCCAGCTCGGTGTTCGGCGGTGGGGCCAGCTTTGCCGATGGCCGTGTTTATATTACCACCGGAGTTGGCGAAGTCGCCGCGCTGGATGCCACCAATGGCAGCGTGGTCTGGAAAGTGAAGCCTGCCGGACCGCTGCGCGGATCGCCGACGATCGCCTTCAACGCGGTGTTTGTGATGACGCAGGACAACCAGCTGCACGCGCTCGATCCTGCCACCGGCGCGGTGCAGTGGAGCAAGGCCGCTTCGACCGGGCAGACCGGCGTATTCGGCGTTGCGGCACCCTCGGCCGGGCAGGGGACTGTCATTGGTGGCTTCAGCACCGGCGAGCTGGTGGCCTATCGCTATGAAAACGGACGCGAATTGTGGGCGGATGCCTTGGCGCGGACCTCGCTCTCGACCTCGGTCGGGGTGCTGACCGATATTGACGCCGATCCAATCATTGACCGGGGCCGGGTGTTCGCGCTCGGTCAGGGCGGGCGCATGGCCGCTTATGAACTGGTCACCGGCCAGCGAATTTGGGAACTCAACCTCGCGGGGATTTCTACCCCGGCGGTCGCGGGCGACTGGATCTTCACGCTGACCGATGATGCCAAGCTGACCTGCATCGCGCGCGCCAGCGGCAAGGTGCGCTGGATCACGCAGATGGCGCGCTATCGCAACGAAGAAAAGAAGAAGGGCGGGATCTACTGGACCGGACCGCTACTCGCGGGCGACCGGTTGTGGATGGCCAATTCGGAAGGCTCGGTCTATTCGGCCACTGTCACTGATGGCACCGTGACGCCGTTCATGCAGCTGGGCAGCGCAGTCACCCTGCCGCCGGTGGTGGCGAATGGCACGCTGTACATTCTGGATGACAGCGGGCGAATTACGGCGTTCCGCTGAGGCTTTGGCGGCGCTGCCTTGGCGGCAGAAATCGCGCGTTACCGCCGCTTTAACCCTTTGTGGGTAGGGGATTGGCGATGACTGCTGAAACGCCTCCCCACCCAGCTTCGGCGCACCCCGTGCCGCCGCGCAGCGACGTGTCCGTCTGGACCGGGCTGGTCGGCGTGCTCGGGCTGACGGCCTGGGTGCTGGTCTGCCGCTATTGGCCCGAACTTTCGGAACTGCTGAACCTGCCCGGCCCGCGCCAGCGGATGGACGGGGCCTATGCCGCGCTGACCGGGGTGGTCGCCGCCGCCCTGCCAATGGTGCTCTGGTCGGTGCTGGTGGAACAGGTGCATCGCCGCCCCTCGACCGGGATCGCCTGGGATAATCCGCGCGCCTTGTCTGAAGTGGTCGATATCTCGATCACCAAGCTGGCCGGACTGTGGGCGACCTGGGCATTGATCGCCACGTTCTATTGCCTCGCCCGGTGGTACTGGTCGGGCCAATATCTGTTCGCGATGGAGGTGCTGGGCACTGCAATCGTGCCGATGTTCGTGCTGTCCGTGCCCTATGTGCTGTGGCTGGACCGCGTGCTGGTGGAGCCGCGCGACGGGGCCTGGCATTTCGGTGCGGTCCTGATCGGGCGCGAAGCCTACGCGCCGGCCGAGGTTTGGAAACATCTGCGCGCCTGGGCGGTGAAGGGCTTTTTCACTGCCTTCATGATCTCGATCATTCCCGGCGCCTTCGCGCAAATCGTGCTGTTCGATCCGGCCTCCACCGGCCTCAATCCGGTCGCGCTGTCGGGCATTGCGATTTCGGTCATGTTCCTGCTCGACGTGCAGCTTGGCACGGTTGGCTATATCATGACGCTGAAGCCGCTCGACGCGCAGATTCGCAGCGCCAACCCGTTCCTCGCGGGCTGGCTGGCCGCGCTGCTATGTTATCCGCCGTTCGTGCTGATGGGTACTGGCGGCTTGCTGACGTACGAGGTCAATACCCGCGACTGGGCCTACTGGTTCGAAGGCTATCCGGCGCTGCTATGGGGCTGGGGCGCGCTGATGGTGGCGCTGACCGCGGTCTATGCCTGGGCGACAGTGATCTTCGGCCTGCGCTTTTCCAATCTGACCTATCGCGGGGTCTTGACCAACGGTCCGTACCGCTGGACCCGGCACCCGGCCTACCTGTCCAAGAACAGCTTTTGGTGGGCCGCGCATCTGCCGTTTCTGGTGACCAGCAATTCGCTGACCGACGTGGTCCGCAACACCTTCTTCCTGGCGCTGACCAATGCCGTCTATTTCTGGCGCGCCAAGACCGAGGAAGCGCACCTGCTGTCCGAAGATCCCAAATACCGCGAATACCACGGCTGGATGGCGCAGCACGGGCCGATCACTGCGCCGCTGACGCGGTTGTTTGGCCGGGTGCGCGGCAACCGGCTGGTCGCGCAGCCAGCGGAGTAATCAGAATTCTTGCGGGTTTGCGGTTTCAAACACCGTGATCTTGCGGCCCGACAGCCCCAATTCGGCGCGTTCCGCCTGCCACACCGCCATGTGCGGCGCGCGCATGTGTGCATCAAGCTGCGCGCGGCTGGCCCAGAGCTCACTGACCCGGATCAGGCCGGGATCGAGCACGTCTTCGGCGTAGTTGTATTCGGTGCAGCCGTCCTCCAGCCGGGTCGCTTCCATCACCTTGCGCATCGCCGGACGCGCGGCGGCCATGTTTTCCGCTGGCATCCGGAATTGACCGATTACGGCAACCGCCATCAGAAACTCTCCTCGGCATAAATTCTGGACAGGTCACCGTCCCACGCACCGTGGAACTTGTCGAGCAGGCGCTGCGCGGGGACTTTGCCGCTGGCGACGATCTCGTCGAGCGGGTTCAGGAACCCGGCCTCGGTATCGCCCATCGAATTGAGCCGTGCGCGGGAATTCAACCCGGCGCGGGCAATTGCCAGCACTTCGGCAGCGATGTCTTTCAGTTTCCCACCACCGGGCAGCGGCGCATCCAGGCCCAGCCGGGGCACGCTGGACCGCAAGGCCTCGCGCCCGTCCATGTCCCAGTGCTTGACCAGATCCCAGGCCGCATCCAGCGCGGTCTGATCGTACAGCAGCCCCACCCAGAACGCCGGCAGCGCGCAGATCTTGTTCCATGGCCCGCCATCAGCGCCGCGCATTTCGAGGAAGCTTTTCAGGCGGACCTCGGGGAAGGCGGTGGAAAGGTGATCGATCCAGTCGGTGGCGGTGGGCAGCTCGCCGGGCAGGATGCTGAGCTTTCCGGCCATGAAATCCCGGAAGCTGAGCCCCGCTGCGTCAAGGTATTTGCCGTCGCGGTAGACAAAATACATCGGCACATCGAGCATGTACTCGGCATAGCGATCATAGCCGAACCCCTGCTCAAACACGAACGGCAGCATCCCCGTGCGCGCCGGATCGGTGTCTGACCAGATGTGGCTGCGGTAAGACAGGAACCCGTTGGGCTGGCCTTCGGTAAACGGCGAATTGGCGAACAAGGCCGTCGCGAGCGGTTGCAGCGCCAGCGATACGCGGAACTTCTGCACCATGTCCGCCTCGCTCGAATAGTCGAGGTTGGTCTGGATCGTGCAAGTGCGCAGCATCATGTCGAGCCCCATGGTGCCCACGCGCGGCATGTGCCGCAGCATGATTGCATAGCGCCCCTTGGGCATGATCGGCAGCTCGGCGCGGGTCTTGTCGGGCCACATGCCGAGACCGAGGAAACCCTTGCCGGTCTTCGCGCCGATCGCCTTGACCTGGTCCAGATGCCGCCCGGTTTCGGCGCAGGTCTGGTGCAAAGATTCCAGCGGCGCGCCGGACAGTTCCAGCTGGCCTGCCGGTTCCAGGCTGACATTGCCGTCGCTGCCCTTCAGCGCGATAACGTGCCCGCCTTCGACGATCGGCTCCCAGCCATAGCCTTCCAGCGCCTTCAGCAGATCGCGGATGCCGCCGGGCTCATGGTAGGACGGCGCGTGATGATCGCCGGTGCAATAGACCAGCTTTTCGTGCTCAGTCCCGATCCGCCAAGCCGCGCGCGGCTTTTCGCCCTTGATCATCGGGGCCACCAGCTGGTCGCGGTGTTCAATCATGGGATCGTTGCGATCTGAAACTTGTCTGGTGCTCATGGGCCGGAGGTAATGTTTTGAACGCGGGTGCGCCACAGAATTTTTGAAGTCATGTTTGAAATGTGAGGCGCTTCGATCCTCCCCATTTGTGACATTCGTCAAAAATGGGAAGGATCTCGCTCACCAATCGCCGTGCGTGCGCATCCACAGCGCGCAGCCCGCAATCGCTGCGGCCCCGCCGCGCCGCAAGCCTAGTTTACGGTGGCGTCGAAGGTCATGGCAAAGGTTGTTCCGGCCGCCAGCGCTGCGGCGCTGCCCGATACGGTTGTGCCGGTAACCGACATCCCGAACGGATCGGTTTCATCCGCTCCGGTCGTATCGACATCCTCGACTGTTGCGGCAGCAGCGCACGTGGTGCCGCTGCGCAGGCTGGCCGGGAGCAGGGTCATCCCCGCTGGCAACGCGTCGGACGCATTGACCACACTGGCCGCCGCCGTGCCGGTGACGCTGGGATTGGTCACCAGCAGGCAGTACCGCACCGTTGCACCCGGAATGAACTTCGGGTTCGTCACATTGATCCCATCGGTCAGGATCTGGCTGGTTTTCTGAACGCTCAGGTTGGTGTTGCTGATGTACAGATCGGCCCGGGTAAATGTTCCGGTATCGCTAGCCACGCCGTCGCACAGCGTCATGGTCCAGGTTCCAGCGGCATTCTGTCCATCGAACGCCGACAGCGGATTGCTGGGCTGAAAACTGTGCGAATAAGGCGGCGGCGCGGGGGTCAGGGGATCGATCACGGTGGCATTGTGCGTCGTGATCGCGGCGGCGGCCTCGTCATCGAACAGGTCGTTCAGATGATCACCCGATTGCACGTTGCCGGTCCAGGTCAACACCGTCACTGTGGTTCCCGCTGGCGAGCGCAAGGTGATCCGCAAATCGCTGCGATAGGTGTGCGACAAGAATACACCCAAGTTCACATCACCCACGGTGTAGGATGGCGCCACTGTAAAGTTGCGGACAATTTGCGCCGCCGTGCCGCAATTGTTGTCAGTAATCGCACCGCTGGCGGTGGTGGTATACTGATAGGACGCTTGTGCGCGGGCCGTTGTTGCAAGGCCCAAGCTGGCAACGATGCAGACCAGTGCGGCCAGCCAATGCCGCGCAGCACCCCGCAAAAATGTTCGATCCGGGGCCAGCATACCAAAGCCCTCCCTTGCGACAACGATATCGCTGCATATCGGCCTATACTTACTAAATTACTTACAATACAAGATATTTTCTTTCACCAGGCACCTAAAGTGCCCATCCACAGGGTGGTTGCCGCCAGCGCGGCGGTCTCGGCGCGCAGGATGCGCGGGCCCAGCGTGATCGGGTGCGCCTGCGGACACGCGCGTATGGCGGCGCGTTCGGTGTCGTCGAAGCCGCCTTCGGGGCCGACTACGACCGCGCCGGGACCAGCATGAGCGGCGAACTGCTCCACGGCGTTTGCTCCGCCGTTTTCATCGGCAAAGAACAACGCGCGCGCTGCCCGCCAATCACGCAGCAAAGCCTCCAGCTTCACCGGGGCGAGCAACACCGGCAGCGCGGTGCGGGCGCATTGTTCGGCAGCTTCAGTCAGGATCGCACGGGCGCGCTCAAGGTTCAGCTTGTCCGCTACGCAGCGCCGGGTCAGCACTGGCTGGATCGTCCGCACCCCCAGCTCGCAGGCCTTTTCCAGCACCAGATCGAACCGGTCCTTCTTGAGCAGCGCTGCGCACAGCGTGAAATCGGGCACTTGTTCGCGCGGGCGGAGCAGGGTTTCGGCGGTGAGGGTCAATTCGCGCTTGCCCACGGCGGTGATGCGCGCGGCCCATTCGCCGGT
>JANORN010000188.1:0-3512 GCA_031415355.1 Novosphingobium sp.
GGATGCCACCGCGCGGGTACCAATAGCCCCCGATCCGCAGCCAGCGCGGCTCCATTTCTGCCATCAGCCGTTGCCCGATGCCAACGGTGACGTCTTCATGGAAGCCCGCGTGATTGCGGAAGCTGCCAAGAAACAGCTTCAGGCTTTTCGATTCGACGATGGTTTCTCCCGGCGCATAGTCGATCACCAGATGCGCGAAATCGGGCTGGCTGGTGACTGGGCAAAGCGAGGTGAATTCCGGCGCGGCGAAGCGCACCAGAAACAGCGATCCCGCCCGCGGATTGGGCACGTAGTCCAGTTCGGCGGCTTCGGGCGAGGCGGGCAGCGCGCTGGTCTGGCCCAGATGTTTAGGGGCCGTAGCTTTGGGATTTAGTGTGTCGGACATGTCGCAGCCATGCCCCGATCGCACGCCTCGCACAAGTCAGCGGTTGGAACTGCGCAATTCACCACCTATTCAGCGCTCGCGCGGGCTAGAGCCATGCAGTCGCAGGAAAAGGTTTGAACGGGAATGCGCGGTTTGGGGCGGGTGTGGCTGACAGCACTGATAGCAGCGGGATTTACTACGCTGCCCGGTCTTGCGAGCGCCCAAGCCGTGAGCGATTTTCGCCTACCCTCTTCCAGACCGACGGCGGCCCCGCCCCCGCGTGTCCAAGGCCCAGTTGATCCCGACAATCCAGTGATCACAGCGCCCCGTCCGGCTCCCCGCCCTACACCCAGCGCAGCGGCTCCTGACCCCACGCCGAGCACCACGCAACCGCTATCAAGTTCGGCACCACAGCCGACGGCTACCTTGCCGCGTTCGGCCGCACCGCCGCGCCAAACTGTATCGAATCGAAACGCCGGACCCGCGCCGCAAGCACCCGGCCCTGCCGCGTCCGCCACGCCGGGTGCAGTCAGTCCGGCCCCGCTGCCGAGCGCAACCCCGATCTTTTCAACGCTGCCCGGCCAGTCTGCCGCGCCCGCTCCGATAACAAGCGAGTCCACAACTGCTTGGCAGGAGTGGCTGCCGTTGGTCGCCGCAGTGCTCGCCGCCCTGCTGGCCGCAATTGGCGGCCTGATCTGGTGGCGGCGGCGCGCAATTGAAGCGCCAGTCACTATCGCGTTCGAGCGGCCGATTGTTCCAGCCGAAGCAGCACCGGTGGCACACACCGGACTTGCCGTACTGGCTGCACAGCCAGAGCCAGCCGCACCGGCCCCTGCTGCCGCGTTGCAACCCGAAGGATTGGTGTTAACGCTGGAAGCACGCCGAATGAGTGCATCGCTGATGGCAACGACCCTGTCCTACCACCTCAGCCTGACCAATCACACCGCGTTTGCGCTGACGGCACTGGCGATTGAGGGGGACATGATCGCAGCGCACGGCACGCTGCCGCCCGAGCAACAGGTCGCGCGCAAAGCCCAGCAGCTGGAATTGCGCCATGCCTTGGCCGAGCTCGCGCCCGGCGAAACCGCCGTGTTAAGCGGCGATATCCGGGTTCCACTGGCGCTGATTGCCCCGATCCGCGCCGGAACTGCCGCGTTTTTCGTGCCGCTGGCGCGGTTCCGGGTCGCTGCCGGGCCACTGATTGCGGTGCAAACTTTCGTAATCGGCGAAGCGCCAGAAACCCCCGGCGCGGCACTCAAACCGTTCCGGCTGGACCTTGGCCCGCGCACCTATTCAAAGATCGGCCAGCGCGCGCTGGCCTGATTACCAGCGGCAAACCCATTTGCCCCCTCGACGCAGCCTGCCAGCTTGGCTAGGCTCTTCGCAATTGCAGCGAGAAGGGGCGCTGTGCAGACCCGCGAAGAGGACGCGAATATCATGGAAAATTTAGTTTCAACCGAGTGGCTGGCGAACGAAATGGGCGCGAGCGATCTGCGGATCGTTGATTGCACCCGGCACTTGCCCGGCACTGGCCGCGATCCCCTGGCGGAGTACGAAGGCGGACACATTCCCGGCGCCGTGTTCATGGATCTGGCCGATCTGGTGGATAGCAATGCGCCGGTCGAAAACACCCTGCCCCCAGCTGAGAAATTCGCCAGCCGGATGCAATCGCTGGGTCTCGGCGATGGCAGCCGGATCGTGCTGTACGATGATTCGGCAGTGAAAACCTCGGCCCGCGCCTGGTTCATGCTCAAGATGTTCGGCGCGCACGATGTAGCCATTCTGGATGGCGGGATCGCTAAGTGGAAGACCGAGGGCCGCCCGCTGACGCAAGGCAAGGAAGCGCTGCGCCATCGGCATTTCACGGCCTGGCAAGATGACAAGGACGTCCGCACCAAGGCCGATATGCTGTCCAACCTGCATTCGAAGGCTGAGCAAGTGCTCGACGCGCGCGGGGCCGGTCGGTTCACTGGCGAAGAAGCCGATCCGCGCCCCGGCATGGGCGCTGGCCACATCCCCGGATCGCGCAACTTGCCGTTCAGCGAACTGTTCCAGGCCGATGGCACCTTCAAGGACAAGGCCGCATTGAAGGCCGCGTTTGAAGGCGCAGGGATTGATCTGGGCCAGCCGGTGGTCACCACTTGTGGCAGCGGGGTTACTGCCTCCGTGCTGCTGTTCGCACTAGACCTGCTGGGCAAGGAAGACACCGCGCTCTACGATGGCAGCTGGAGCGAATGGGGCGCAGACGCGGATACGCCCAAGGAAACCGGCGCGGCGGCCTGAACCATGGCGGGCGCCGAGGATGATACCCACGCCCCGGCGACTCGCCTTGTAGCTGCTGGACGCAAGCCCGAATGGACCGGCACTCCGGGCCAGCCGGGCGCGGTGGTCAATCCGCCGGTCTGGCGTGCGTCGACCCATCTTTATGCCAACAGCGCCGCGCTGAAGGCGGGCAACCAGTCCAATGCCGATGGGACGTTCTTCTATGGCCGGCGCGGCGCACCGACGCAGTGGGCGCTGGCCGACGCGCTGACCGCGCTGGAACCGGGCGCGGCGGGGACGATGCTGTATCCGTCCGGCGTGGCGGCGATTGCCGGGGTACTGCTGACCGTGCTGCGGCCCGGCGACCATTTGCTGATGACCGACAATGCCTATGAACCCAGCCGGTTCATGGCGCGTGGGCTACTGAAAGACTTTGGGATCATTACCGACTGGTTCGATCCGCTCGACGGGGCCGGGTTCGCCGCCGCGATCCGCGATAATACCAAGGCGGTGCTGATCGAATCGCCCGGCAGTTTGACGCTAGAAGTGCAGGATGTTCCGCGACTGTCCGCCATATCGCGGGAGCGCGGGATCACGGTGGTGCTCGACAATACCTGGGCGGGTTCACTGGGCTTTCCCGCGCTGGCTCGCGGCGCAGATATTGCTGTTATGAGCCTGACCAAGCACGTTGGCGGTCATTCGGACCTTATGCTGGGCAGCGCGTCGGCGGGCGAACACTGGTATGCCAAGCTGCGGTCACGTGCGCAGGGGCTGGGGCAGGTTGTGTCCCCCGATGACGCCAGCTTGGCGCTGCGCGGTCTGCGCACGATGGGCGTGCGGCTGGGACGCGAAACCGCCAGCGCGCTGGCCATTGCGCAGTGGCTGG
>JANORN010000189.1:0-18065 GCA_031415355.1 Novosphingobium sp.
GCACAACCGGCTCGCACCGATCGTGGCGCGGCTGGCCGACGCCGGGATCCGCGTCAGCCTGTTCATCGCGCCCGACGAACGCCAGATCGAAGCCGCACTGCGATTGCGCGCACCGGTGGTGGAACTCCACACCGGCGAATATGCTCATTCCGAAGGCGAGCAGCGCGCAGCTGAATTGCGCCGCCTGACCGACATGGCCGCGCTCGCCGCCAAGAACGGGATCGAGCCGCACGCCGGGCATGGGTTGACGTACGAGAACGTCCAGCCGGTCGCGGCAATCCCGTACCTGGCCGAACTCAACATCGGCCACTACCTGATCGGCGAGGCGATTTTCACCGGGCTGGAACCGGCAGTGCTACGGATGCGCGCGCTGATGGACGCGGCGCGGTAAGTCTATACTTGCATTCTATACATGTATGGCCTATTTGTGAGTGAGGAGAAAGCTCATGAATGACATGACCCCCCTGCCCCGCCATCGTCAGACGCCGATTTCATTCCGTTCCGACATTGCCGCTCGCCTGCTTGGCCAGCTTACCCGCGACGGGCGCAGTCAGGCTCAAGTGATTGAAGAAGCCTTGGAGCAGGCGTTGGCTGCCCGTCCACGGCTTACAATCGAAGAGCGCAATGCCCGGACCGACGCTATCATCCGTCGCGGCTATGGCTTGACGGGTCCAACGCGCCAGGAAGTTGAAGCAGACATGTATGATGAGTTCGGAATTCCGCGTTGATCGTCGACACATCGGCGCTGGTGGCGATAACGTGCGGCGAAGACGCTTGGGAGCAACTTCGGCTTGCGATCAATTCGACTCAGGTGACGATCCCCGCTCCCGTACTCACGGAACTTTGGTTGGTGCTTAACGGTCGGCACCCCGGCTTTGTGAGCCTCGGCGAAGAGATCGTGGCGAACTTGCTCGCCGATGGTGCCAGCATTGTCGCGTTTGAGCCGCGCCACGCCGAGATCACCGCCGCCGCGCGCCAACGTTTTGGCAAAGGCAATGGCCACGGAGGCAAGCTCAATTTCGGCGACCTGATGGTTTACGCCATCGCCAAAGAGCGGAACCTGCCGCTGCTCTGCACTGGCAACGATTTTGCCTCGACGGACCTCGTTATTCACCCCGCCTCACGGCTCGATCCGTGATCTCCCTCCCAAATGCGCCGATCAGCGCGGTGTCCGCAATCGCATTGAACCCAGGCAGTAGCTGCGACGACTACTACCGGACGCAAGGCCATGCCAGCGCCACAACCAGGAGACGATCGATGACGCCAAAATTTCCAATCTGGATTTACCTCGTGCTGGGCGTGCAAACGCTGCTCACGCTTGCCATTCTTGCATTCTTGGTAATGCTGGGCAGCGCGTTCAGCGGTGAAATATCACTTTCAGTTTTCCAGACCGCAGTGATTGCCGCGCCGCTCGTCGTCATCGCGCTCTGCACCTGGCTTTCCCGCCAGCAATGGCACGCAGGCCACTATAACGCCGCCAAAGCGCTTGCTTTCGCGCCGCTGGCGGTGTTCGTGGCGCTGTCGTTAGTCTTGGAGCTGTTAATGGCATGATCCTCGCAATCGGTTCTGACCTTTGCAATATCGAGCGCATCCAGAACTCGCTCGACCGCTTTGGCGAGCGGTTCGAATTGCGCGTGTTTACCGAGGTCGAGCGCGCCAAGGCTGCCAAGCGCCCGTTCACCAAAGCGGGGACGCTGGCCAAGCGGTTCGCGGCGAAAGAGGCGTTCAGCAAGGCGGTGGGCACCGGGTTCAAGGCCGGGGTGTTCATGAAGGACATCGGCGTGGTCAACGCCAAGTCGGGCGCGCCGACCCTCGCATTGACCGGCGGCGCGGCGGAACGGCTTGCGGCAATCACGCCAAGCGGCCATGAGGCGGTGGTTCACCTGACGCTCACTGATGACCACCCATGGGCCCAGGCATTTGTTGTGATCGAGGCCCGCAAACTGTGACTGATAGTGTGAAGATTACCAGCGAGCGTGTTGCCCCAGCGCCTGAAAATACCTCGCCCGCGAGAGACAAGGTTGACTGGCTGGGCGAACTGCGCGGGCTGTTTTGGATGCTGCTGGCGGTGCTGGCGTTCCATTCGTTCATCGCCAAGCCGTTTTATATCCCGTCGATTTCGATGATGCCCAACCTGCTGGTGGGCGACCGGCTGGTGGTGAGCAAGTATCCTTATGGCTGGAACTGGTCCTCGGTTTCGTTCCACCTGCTGCCGCGCGGAACGTGGCGCGCGCTGCCCTCTACCCCTGAATATGGCGACATCGTTATCGCCGTGCCGCGCAACCGCGAAGAAGACCTGATCAAGCGCGTGGTCGCTTTGCCCGGCGACCGGATCAAGCTGGTGAACGGCCAGATCTGGCTTAACGGCAAGCCGGTGCCGCAAGCAGTTGAACCGGCAGTGCAAATCCCGGAAGACCCCGACCTGACCTGTGACCGTGATCACTATTGTTACGAAGACTTTGCCGAATACCGCACCCGGCTGGCCGATGGCCGTACGGTTTATGAACTGCCGACCTACCGCGAAACCCTGCCCAACGGCGCGACCTATCTGATCATCGACCGGGCGCAGCAACCGGCTGACAACACCGCCGAAGTGCTGGTGCCGGCGGGGCATGTGTTCCTGATGGGTGACAACCGCGATCATTCGGCGGACAGCCGCTTTTCGCTCGCAGACAACGGGTTGGGCGGACCAGTACCGCTGACTGACATTGGTGGCCGGGCCGAATTCCTGACTTTCTCGCTCAGCGGCACGGAAAGCCTGAGCCCGCTGTCGTGGTGGAGCGCCTTGCGCGACCACCGCGGATGGAGCACGCTGCGCCCGGCAATCGCAGCGGAGAAGCAGTAGGCCGTGGTCACACCCAAAACCAGCCCGACCCGCCCCCGGCGCGCACCCAAAGCCTCGGCTGCGGCGACTGACGCCAGCGTACAAAGCGCTGGCCCATCGGACTTCAACGATCCGCTGACCATCCGCGAAGCCAAGAAGGCTGCGGTGTGGATCGGGATGGCGGCGCTGGTCGTGCTGACGGTGTTCATGGCCCAGCCGTTGCTGGTGATCTTTGGCGGGCTGGTGTTTGCCGCGATGATCGACGGCGGCGCGCGACTGCTTGGACGGGTGCTGCCGATCGGGCGCGGCCTGCGCGTGACGATCGTGCTGCTCGGCACGCTCGCCTTCATCGTCTGGACATTCAACTTCGCAGGCAGCCAGATCACGGCGCAGGCCGCCGAATTGCCCAAGACGATCAACGATCAGGCGTTGCGGGTGATCGGCTGGCTGCGCGACCATAATGTCGAAATCCAATTCGAGCACGTGCAGGGCCTGGCGGAAAAGGCGCTGGGCGGGGTCGGCCAGCTAACCAGCGCCATCGGCGGTCTGCTGGGCGGGTTGACCACGCTGTTCCTGATCATGGTGCTCGGCATCTACATCGCGATTGAGCCGCGCCTGTACAAACGCGGGTTCGCGTGGCTGCTGCCCAGCAAAGATCGCGCGCACTTTGAAGGGACTGCGGCGTTGATGGGCAAGTCGCTCAGGATGCTGATGTTCGGGCGGCTGCTCGGGATGTTCGTGGAAGGGGTCGGCACCTGGATCATGCTCGCGATCTATGGCGTGCCGATGGCCGCGCTGCTCGGCCTGCTGACTGGCTTGCTCGCCTTTCTGCCCAATATCGGCGCGCCGATCTCCGGCCTGCTGATGGTGCTGGTCGGCTTTTCGGGCGGGACCGACATGGGGATTTACTGCATCATCGTTTACGTGGTGGTGCAAACGGTGGATGGCAACATCATCGTGCCGATGGTCGCCAAGAAGACCGTTGATCTGGCCCCGGCGCTGGTATTGGGGGCGCAGCTCGTGATGGGCGCGCTGTTTGGCATTCTGGGGCTCGCGCTCGCCGATCCGATGATCGCGATGATCAAGATTGCGCTGGAACGGCAATCGGTGCGGCTGGAAGAGCAAGCCGAAGGAACGGGCTGAGCCATGGTTCGCAAATTCCTGTATTTCATCGCGTTCTGCATCGTCGTCTATCTGGGCGTGCGGCTGACGCTGCAATTCTATCCGGAACAGCTGACCCGGCTGAGCTTTACCCCCGGCGGCAAGTTCGAAGCCCAGCCCGCGCGCGCGGCCAGCGCCTATGCCGATCCCGCGCTGTGGGTCGCCCGGCCGGGCGGCACCGCGCCGGACCCGACCCGCTGGCTGCCCGATGGCTTCACAGAGGCGGGGCCGCCGCTGGACGTGGCAGTGTTTTTCATCCACCCGACAACGTACCTGAAAAAGACGCACTGGAACGCCCCCGCCGATGACGCCGATGCGCGCCGGATAGCCGAGATCGTGGTGCGCACGCAGGCCAGCGTATTCAGTCGTTCAGCAGACATCTGGGCCCCGCGCTATCGCCAGGCCACCTTCGGGGCCTTCGTGACCGATCAGGCCGAAGCGCGCCAGGCGCTCGATCTGGCCTACCGCGACGTGGCTGAGGCATTCGACGCCTTTCTGGCCGCAACCCCACCTGGCCGTCCGATCGTGCTCGCGGGGCACAGCCAGGGTTCGTTTCACCTGAAGCGGCTGCTGGCGGAGCAGGTCAAGGGCACCGCGCTCGCCAAGCGGATCGTCGCAGCTTACGCGATCGGCTGGCTGGTCGAGACCACAACCGATCTGCCCGCGATGGGCCTGCCAGCGTGCAGCACGCCCGATCAGAGCGGCTGTGTGATCAGTTTTCTGTCCTACGCCGACGAAGCCGACACCGCGATGATGCGCGGGGCCTATGCGCGGTTTGCCGGGGCTGGCGGCCTCACGGGCAGCGCCGCGCGCTACCTCTGTTCCAACCCGCTGACCGGCGGAATCGGCGGCGCAGCGCCAGCCAGCAGCAACCAGGGTGCAACCGTACCCGACCTGAAGTTTGAAAAGGCGCAGTTCACGCCAGGCTTGGTCGGCGCGGCTTGTGCCGACGATGGCACGCTGCGGATCGGAGCCGGAGCGGACATGGGCCCGTTCGTGCTGCCCGGCGGCAATTACCACGTCTATGATTATGCGCTCTACTGGGCGAACCTGCGGGCGGACTTCGCCCGGCGCGTGGCGGCGTGGAAGCCGTAATCACCACCTCCGCGCTGGAATTCCGCGCCGCCCTGCCCGATGGCGGCGGGTTGCTGGGGCTTGATCTTGGCACCCAGACGATTGGCACTGCCTTTGCCGATTCGGACTGGTGCATCGCTTCGCCCGGCAAGACCCTGAAGCGCGGCAAATTCGGCGCCGACCGGGAAGCACTGGCGGCGCTGGTGCGCGAACGCGGCCTCAAGGGCTTTGTCATTGGGCTGCCGATCAACATGGATGGCAGCGAAGGGCCGCGCAGCCAATCCAGCCGCGCCTATGCCCGCAACCTGGCGGTGTTGGACCTGCCGGTGCTGCTGTGGGACGAGCGCTGGTCTACCACCAGCGCCGAACGCGGCCTGATCGCGCAAGACATGAGCCGGGCGAAGCGCGCCGGGCGGATCGATTCAGCCGCAGCTGCGATAATCCTGCAAGCCGCGCTGGACGCCTTGACCGGAGGGATGATTTAGATTCAGCTGGCCCGCCGCCGCCGAGCTTCGTGCTGGACCAGAAGGCTGCCGCCAGCCTCCGCCTTCGCCCAAACCCTGTCCGGATCAGGGCTGACCCCGGCGAGTGCTTGCCAAGCGTTCAACCGCATCCGGTCACTGGGGTGATGGCCCGCAAACCACTCTGCCAAATCAAGGCCCGCTGCATATCCGCCCGCCACTGCAATGTGCAGAAACGCCGCGCTCGCTTCGGAGTTTAACCGCCGCGCAATCGTCCGCCGCTCCAGATCAAAGGCAAATTGATCGCGCGCCGCCACCCTGGCCGAACATTCCAGGATGTTGAGCGATACCGACAGCGCATCCGGAGCATACTGGACGTGTACGTCACGGTTCGCGCAGTAGAACAGCAGCTTGCCCGGTGCCAGCCGCGCGCGTTCGACGAATCGCAGCGACGGCACCGGCTCCCCCACCCAGCCGGTTACCGCGGCGGCGTTGTATTCATAATAGTCGCTCCAGTAGCCAGGACCGAAGTAGCCGCAGGTTAGGAACGAAAAGTTGTGATCGTGCGGGAAGCCATAGGCGAAGCAATCCGGGCCGCTGGCGCGTAGCACGTGATCATCCTGCGCTGGCCACAAGTTGGCGCGCAGCAGGTGCCCGGCGGGCGACGGGCGCAGTAGCAGGACCTGCGGGCCATAGCCGTGGCCATCCTCCTGGCCGTCGCCGTCGCTCCCATAGCCCGCCGCCAGCTCCGCGATCAGCAGGTCCCCCAGAAATGTGTCATTGCGGCCCAGCCGGGCGAGCCACTCGGCACCATGGGCTAGACTTTCCGCATCAGCCGGATCGAAGCCGGTCTGGTCAAGCGCAGCGGTGAATGCTTCCAGCGAGGCCGCTGGCTCTGGTGCCGGGATCAATTCTAGCGGCACGCGGTGCGCTCGCGCAGTTGCGGCCACGCACTCAGCAATTGCGCTTGCAACGCCTGTGCGGGCACCGCCAACGGATCTTCGCTACCTCCGGCGATGGCAGACAGCGCACTGAACCCCGCCCGACTGTCGAGCGCCAGCGCAGCGCGCAAGGCCTGCCAGCGCGCAGCCGGACTGCGTAACCCCAGCGCAGCAGCAGCCAGGCCGGGGGCGGCATCGCGGCGCTCCATCTGGCCGAGTACCGCAGCCGCAAGTTCCAGCCGCGTGTCAGCGAGATTGCTCGCCGCCTGCTGCATCACGCGTCCACTGTGCAAATCGACCAACTGCGCCGGTTCGCATTCCGGCTGCGCGCGTTGCAGCCGCAGCATCAGTAAGGGCTGGTCCACCCGCGTAATCACCGTGGCCTGCCGACTGCCCATGCAAGCCATGACTGTGCCGCCATACACGTCCAGCGCGGTCTGACCGATCACCGCAGCGCCGCCGTCCTCCGACCGATCCAGCCTGATCACCTGCCCGCAGCCCGCCAGCACGTGTTCGTGGGTTTCCACCGGGCTGAACACGCCTGCGACCGGCAGGCCGATCGCGCGGCGCTGAACCGCTTGGACCGAAAGCAACGCTGACCCGGACCGCAGCAGGATCAGCAGGGCAAGCTGATCGTTCAAAAAGTGGCGGAGTGGCACCTCCCGGTCAGGCTCGTCGCGCAGCCCAGCGGCCAGTGCTGTGACCAAACCCGACAGCAGATGATCCGCCGCGGATGCGTGAGGACAGAATAGCGCCGACAACTGCGGCAAATCGGGCAAGGGTTGGCCATCTGAAAAGGAACGCAACTCGGCTTGCAGCGTGATGCTGCAGTACGTGTCACACCAGGCTTTCAGCGCCGCAGACATTCCGCGCGGTGCGGCGGCGCCGGACGGTTGCACTGGGTATTCCACGATGCCGTGATAGGTCAGAACGATTGCAGCAGATCGTAGACGAACACCATCACCACCACGAGCGCATCTTCGCCGCCCTTCAGCTGGGCCGGATTGACCAGGCTGCCAAAGGCGCCGGTCAGAGTGTCGAGTTCGGGCAGGCTGGACAGGGGAATTCTGGGCAGTTCCATGGCTTGTTCTCGCTTGTCTTTAGTTTCCGGGTTGGCGTTGAGCAGACTGCGCCGGAGACAACGGACGGCAAAATTAAAACCTTGTAATCCGCTCCCTGCCCCAGCACAGCACCGGTCAGATGAACGATCCCGAACCCAAGACCTTAATGGATCTGCCGCCGGGCTTTGTGTTCGATCCGGCGCGGGCCTCCAAATTTACCACCCGCCACGGCCACGGCGGCTGGCTGGGCATCGCCTATCACGCGCACGGTCCGGATTGGGTCGAACTGGCGCTGCCGTGGCGCGAAGAACTGGTTGGAGTGGCTGAAACCGGGGTGCTCGCCTCCGGCCCGATCATCAGCCTGATGGATAATGCCACCTCGATGGCGGTCTGGACACTGGCGGGCCGGTTCATGCCGCATGCGACGCTGGACCTGCGCGTGGATTACATGCGCGCGGCCGTGCCTGGGCGAACATTGATCGGGCGCGGCGAATGTTACAAGCTGACCCGGCAGATCGCGTTCATTCGCGGCATTGCCTATGATGACGATCCAGACGATCCCGTGGCGCATGTCACCGGAACGTTCATGGCCACGCACGGGACCTATCTGTGATGGACACGGACTTGCCGCCCTATGCCCATGCGCTGGGCATCACGATCGACCATGTCGCGGGCGAAAATCCGGTGTTGAGCATGGACTTTGGCGAACGCGTGCAGGGCCGCCCTGGCTTTCTCCACGGCGGCGCGCTGAGCGGGTTGATGGAGATGGCGGCGGTCGCCGCCTTGCGCGCCGAACTCGCCCGGCGCGGCGAGAGCGCTAACTTGAAGCCGGTCAACGTCCAGGTGGAATTTATGCGCGGCGGCACGGAACAGCGCACCTTCGCGGCCGGCCGCGTGACCCGCGCCGGGCGGCGGGTGGCGCTGGTCAATGCCGAATGCTGGCAGGATGATCCAGCCAAGCCAATCGCGCTCGCCCAGATGAAGATCCTGCTCAGCCCCGGCGACTGACAATTTTGATCGCGAGGCGGCCAGGTTTTCCTACATTGGCCAGGCTTGCTAAGCCTGTCGCTTAGCGATTGGCAGCGCCCACCCAATTTCAATTTTTCTTGCAATGTGTCACCCGGTTTCCAGCACTCAAACCATTGAAATAAAATAGTAAATGTGTTTCCTACAGGGTTACACTGTCACCCTGCACCCTGCACCCTGATTCGTCGCCAGCGATTATCAAGCCCTGTCTCGCCGGATCGTGATGACGCTGCCGCTGGTGGATGGAGCCGGCGCGCCTGGGGCAAGCTCAATCCGTGTCGCGTCGGCGCGCGCGCGATTGAGGATCGCCGGGGCCACGTCGGCCTCATAGGCCACCACATCCGCCTGCCCCAGCCAGCGCGCCTGGCGCAGAGTCAAGTCATCGGGATCGTCGCTGTGGACGGCGAATTCGCAAACGAGCGGCACGGCATCGCCGCTTTCTTCCAGCCAACCAGCCACCGCCGCGCCGCCGCCCCGCCCCAGCGGATCAAGCGGGCCGTCCTGGGTCAGGGCAGCATCGAGCGCGCGGCGGCGCTCGCCCGCATCGGGCCAGCGTGCGCGCATGGCCGCCCGCGCGGCACCCAGCGCCTCAGCCAGCGGCCCTAGTGCAGCGGGCAGCAGCCCTTCCAGCCGCAGCCGCAGCGCCTTGGCCAGCCCCGCCGAAACCCCGCCGGTCCCCACCGCGACCAGCACCGGCCCGCGCTCCAGCAGGCTCGGCACGGTAAAATCGCACAGGTCGGGTTTGTCCGTCACGTTGAGCAATATCCCGCGCGCGCGCAGTGCCCGCGCCGGAGCTTCAGGTGCGTCGAGCGCGATGAACGCCAGCCGCGCGGTTTGATCATCCGCGCCGACGATCTCTGCCCCAGCGCGCAACAGCAAGCGCCGCTTGGCCTCCCCCGCTTCGCCTTCGGCCAGCAGGATCACCTTCTGACCGGCCAGCCGGTGAAACAGCGGCAGCGAATGCATCGGCGCTAGTCCAGCCAGTCCGGCACGCGTTCAGCGGCGCTGATCGCGGCGGGCAGGATCCGGTCAGCCACCACCGCCCACTTGTCGCCATCGACCATCACTTCGGGCACGAAGCCCCGGCTGTTGTAGCTGGAGGCCATGGTCGCGCCGTAAGCCCCGGCAGAGCGGAACACTGCGAGGTCCCCAGCGGCGACTGCGTCAATCTCGCGGTTCATCGCAAAGGTATCGCCGGTTTCGCAGATCGGGCCGACGATATGCGCGGTCATCTTGATGCCCGATGGCGCAACCGCGTCAAAATCGTGCCAAGCCCCGTACATCGCGGGCCGGGCGAGATCGTTCATCGCCGCATCGACGATCACGAACGGGGTGTTGTTCGAACTGCGCTTCACCCGCACCACCTCGGTCAGCAGCACCCCAGCGTTGGCGCAGATCACCCGGCCCGGTTCAAACATCAAGGTCACGTCCCAGTTCGCCGTCACCCGCGCGATCATCGCGGCATAGGCTTCGGGAGCGGGAAACACCTCGCCCGCGCGATACGGCACACCCAGCCCGCCACCCAGATCGGCGTGCGTCACCCGCTGGCCCTGCCCGCGCAGTTCGGCAATCAGCGCGCCGACTTTGCCAAAGGCTTCTTCGAACGGTTCCAGATCGGACAGCTGGCTGCCGATATGGACCGCGATGCCGCGCATATCGATCCCGGGCAGCGCAGCGAGGCGTCCATAGATTGCCGCAGCCTGATCAATCGGCACGCCGAACTTGTTCTCGGCCTTGCCGGTGGAAATCTTCTCATGCGTGCGCGCATCGACGTCAGGATTGACCCGCAAGGCACAGAGCGCGGTCTGCCCGCGCGCGGCGGCCAGCGCGGCGAGCTCCACGCCTTCTTCTTCGCTTTCGACGTTGAATTGCCCGATCCCGGCATCAAGCCCCTGAATCATTTCCCGGTGCTGTTTGCCTACGCCGGAAAAAACGATGTCTGCGGGCGGCATGCCTGCTGCCAGTGCGCGCGCCAGCTCGCCGCCGGAGACCACATCGGCCCCCAGCCCTTCGCGCTGCATCACCCGCAGTACCGCCAGGTTGGGATTGGCCTTGATCGCAAACGCAATGTGAACCCGCGGCAGTACCGCCAGGGCATCGCGAAACACCTGCGCCTGCCGGGTCAGCGTGGCGCGCGAATAGACATAGACCGGGGTGCCGACCGCTTTGGCAATCGCCGCCAAAGCGACATCTTCGACGTGAAGTTCCCCGCCGCGCAGTTCAAAATCGTTCATGCTGGTTTACTCGGGCTTACCGTCTGGTTGGGCTTCTTCGGGCGGCAGATCAAACGGATCGTCGGCGCGTTCTTCTGACCGGCTGCGCAGTTCCACACTGCGCTGCGGCGTTGCTTGCTGGGTGCTGGTCAGCAGATCATTAGCGGTTGGCCGGTCTTCGCGGCCATAAGGCGCGACTGGCAGCTGCCCGCTCAATTTGGGTTTCAGGTCAGCCTTCTGCCCGCAGGCGGACAGTGCCAGGCAGCCCAGCAGCACGGCGATTTCCTTGCGCATGATCATGGCTCCAAGCCCAGCGCGCTGCGCGCTTCGGCCAAGCGCAGCCGTACCTGCTCCGGCGCGGTTCCGCCATAGCAGGCGCGCGAGGCGACCGAGGCTTCGACCGACAGCGCCGCGAACACACGTTCATCAATCCGGCCATCGATCCCGCGCAGTTCGTCCAGCGTCAGTTGGTCAAGCGCGACACCTTTGCCTTCGGCCAGCTTGACCGCAGCTCCGGTGATGTGGTGCGCCTCGCGGAACGGAATATCGGCCTGGCGGACCAGCCAGTCGGCCAGATCAGTCGCCGTGGCATAGCCCAGCTCCGCCGCGCTGCGCATCCGGTCCGTGCGGAACGTCGCCCCCGCGACCATGCCTTCCATCGCGGCCAAGCACAGCGTCAACAGGCTGGCGGCTTCGAACACCGGCGGCTTATCGTTCTGCATGTCCTTCGAATAGGCCAGCGGCAGGCCCTTCATTGTCACCATCAGGCTGGTCAGGCTGCCAATGATCCGGCCCGCATGGCCGCGCACCAGCTCCGCAGCGTCCGGGTTCTTCTTTTGCGGCATGATCGAGCTGCCGGTGGACAGCGCATCGGGCAGGCTGACGAAGCCGAACGGCTGGCTGGCCCAGATGATGAACTCCTCCGCCAGCCGTGACAGGTGCAACGCGCATTGCGCCGCGCTCATCAAGTAATCGAGCGCGAAATCGCGGTCGGATACCGCATCCAGGCTGTTGCGCGTCGGCGCATCGAAGCCCAGCGCTGTGGCCGTCGCCATGCGGTCGATCGGAAAGCCGGTGCCCGCCAGCGCGGCGGAGCCCAGCGGTGACTGGTTCAGCCGCACCCGCGCGGCTGCAAACCGCGACCGGTCGCGCGCGGCCATTTCGTAATAAGCCAGCAAATGGTGCCCCAGCGTCACCGGCTGCGCGGTTTGCAGATGGGTGAAGCCGGGCATGATGCTGGCGGCATGTTCGCCCGCCCGCGTCACCAGCGCGGCTTGCAAGGCGGCGAGGCCAGCATCGGCCTGGTCCATCGCGTCGCGCACCCACAGCTTAAAGTCTGTCGCGACCTGATCGTTGCGGCTGCGCGCGGTGTGCAGCCGCCCCGCGACCGGCCCGACCAGCTCAGCCAGGCGGCTTTCGGTGGTCATGTGGATGTCTTCCAGGTCCCAGTTTTCAGGGACGCCGCTGGCGGCATATTCCGCCGCCACCCGGTCGAGCCCGGCGCTGATCTGATCGGCATCGTCGTCCGAAACGATCCCCTGCGCGGCCAGCATCGCCACATGCGCTTTGCTCGCCGCGATGTCTTGCCGCCACAAGGCCTTGTCGAACGGGATCGAGGCATTTATCTCACGCATGATGGCAGATGGCCCTTCGGCGAACCGCCCACCCCACATTGCGTTGGAGCCTGCCTTGTTGTCATCACTGTCGTTCAAAGCCGTATCCCTTGGCCTCGCTGCCGCCTGCGCCGCGTTGCTTGGGGGGTGCGATAGGGAAATCAGCCCGGGCGCGCAACCTGCGGCGGCGGCTACCTCTGCTTCGGCCTCTGCTTCGGCGCTGGACCGGAGCCACCAGGGCAGCGGCCTGCCTGAATTCGTCTTCGCCAATCCAGCGGGCAAGGAAATGCGACTGTCGAACTACAAGGGCAAGCCGCTGCTGATCAACCTCTGGGCCACCTGGTGCGCGCCCTGCGTGGCCGAACTGCCCTTGCTGGATGCCGTGGCGATGCGTGAAGGCGCGCGGCTGAAAGTGCTGACCATCTCGCAAGATGGCCCGCGCAAGGACAAGGTTCCCGCGTTTCTGGCGCAGCGCGGGGTCAAGCTGCTGGAACCGTGGATCGATCCCGAGTTGGAACTGATGACGCACTACCGCGCCGACACCCTGCCGATGACGATCCTCTACGACGCGGCGGGCCGCGAAGTGTGGCGCGTGATCGGCCCGCGCGAATGGAACGATGCAGCGAGCGCGAAGCTGATCGCGGAGGGGTTTGGGCAGTAACCTTCCTCTCCAATGGGAGAGGGGGACCGCGCCCGCACGGCGGGGTGGAGAGGCACCAGCGGGTACTCCTGACCGCGCAGAACCAGCATTGACCTGAACCCTTGGGAGTACTGGCTGGTGCCCCTCCCTCACTACGTGGGCCCCCTCCCCGTAGTGAGGGAGGATAACGTCGCTACGCTCCCAACGCCGCCTGCGCCGCCGCCAGCCGCGCAATCGGCACGCGGTAAGGCGAGGCGCTGACGTAATCGAGGCCGATCTGCTCGCAGAAGGCAATGCTGGCCGGATCGCCGCCGTGTTCGCCGCAGATGCCCAGCTTCAGGTCCGGACGCGCCGCTCGGCCGCGCTCCGCCGCCAACTCCACCAGTTGCCCGACGCCTTCGATATCGAGCGAAACAAACGGATCGCGCGGATAGATGCCCTGTTCCACATAAGGCGTCAGGAACCGTGCCGCATCATCGCGCGAGACCCCCAAGGTGGTCTGAGTCAGATCGTTGGTGCCAAACGAAAAGAACCGCGCCTCTGCCGCGATATCTCCCGCCATCAGCGCGGCACGCGGCAGTTCGATCATCGTGCCAACCAGATAGTCAAGCGTGCGGCCCTGCTCGGCAAACACTGCCGCAGCGGTGCGATCAATCAGCGCCTTGAGGATCGTCAGCTCACGCCGGGTGGCCACCAGCGGGACCATCACTTCGGGCACCGGTGCGGCCCCGCTGGCCGCGGCGACCGCGCAAGCCGCTTCAAAGATCGCGCGCGCCTGCACCTCATAAATCTCAGGGTAAGTGATCCCGAGGCGGCAGCCGCGATGGCCCAGCATCGGGTTGAATTCGTGCAGTTCGGCGGCACGGCGTTTCAGTGTGTCGACGCCGATCCCGATGGTCTCGCTCAGTTCGGCGAAGTCCGCATCGGCCTGCGGCAAAAATTCATGCAGTGGCGGATCGAGTAGCCGGATCGTCACCGGCAGCCCGGCCATCTCTTCGAAGATTGCCTTAAAATCAGCGCGCTGTTCGGGCAGCAGCTTGGCCAGTGCGGCGCGGCGGCCGGCCTCGTCTTCGGCCAAGATCATCTGCCGCACGGCGGAAATTCGGCTGGCGTCAAAGAACATGTGTTCGGTCCGGCACAGGCCGATCCCTTCTGCCCCAAACTGCCGTGCGATGCGGCAATCGGTTGGGGTTTCGGCGTTGGTCCGCACTTTCATGCGGCGGTGCTGGTCCGCCCAGCCCATCAGCACGCCAAAATCGCCGACCAGTTCCGGCTCAATCGTCCGCACCTGCCCCAGCATGACTTCGCCATTGGCCCCGTCGAGCGTGATCACATCACCTTCGCGCAATTCCTTGCCGCCGATCCGCAGCGTCCGGCTGGCGAGATCAATCGACACCGCCGAAGCGCCTGAGACGCAGGGCCGCCCCATCCCGCGTGCGACCACCGCCGCGTGTGACGTCATACCACCGCGCGCGGTCAGGATCCCGCGCGCCGCATGCATCCCGTGGATGTCTTCCGGGCTGGTTTCCACCCGCACCAGCACCACCGCTTCGCCCATTGCCGCACGCTTTTCCGCCGTGTCAGCATCGAGCACGATCATGCCGGACGCCGCGCCGGGGCTGGCCGGCAGCCCGCGGGTGAGCACATCGCGCGCCGCCTCTGGATCGAGCGTAGGGTGCAGCAGTTGGTCCAGCGCCATCGGATCAATCCGCAGAATCGCGGTGCGCTCGTCAATCAGGCCTTCGCCGACCATCTCCACCGCCATCCGTAGGGCGGCCTTGGCGGTGCGCTTGCCAGAGCGGGTCTGGAGCATCCACAGCTGGCCGCGCTCGACGGTGAATTCGATGTCCTGCATATCGCGATAATGCCGCTCCAGCAGGTTGAACACCGCCGCCAGTTCGCCATAAGCGGCGGGCATAGCTTCTTCCATGCTGAGCGGCTTGGCCCCGGCGGCGGCGCGCGCGGCGCGGGTCAGGTATTGCGGGGTGCGGATCCCTGCGACCACGTCTTCGCCTTGGGCGTTGACCAGCCATTCGCCGTAATAGGCGCGCTCACCAGTGGCGGGATCACGGGTAAACGCCACGCCGGTGGCGCTGGTTTCGCCCATGTTGCCAAACACCATCGCCTGGACGTTGACTGCCGTGCCCCAGTCCCCCGGTATATCGTTCAACCGGCGATAGACCTTGGCGCGGTCAGCATCCCAGCTGTCAAACACCGCACGAATCGCGCCCCAAAGTTGATGAAACACATCCTGCGGGAACGGTTGTCCGAGTTCGGCTTCAACCAGCGCCTTGTACTCACTTACCAGTGCTTGCCAGTGTTCAGCTTGCATCTCAATATCGGCGTAGAAGCCGTTGTCTTCCTTAATTATTTCCAGAGCGTCCTCGAACAGGTGGTGATCGACGCCCAACACGACATCACCGTACATCTGGATAAACCGGCGATAGCTGTCCCAAGCAAACCGCGGATCGCCCGAACTGGTGGCAAGACCCTGCACCGTGGCATCATTCAGCCCCAGGTTGAGCACCGTGTCCATCATGCCAGGCATTGAAACCCGCGCACCCGAGCGGACCGAGACCAGCAGCGGATCGGCGGCATCGCCAAAGCGCTTGCCCACCGCCGCCTCCACATGCGCCAGCGCGGCTTCGACTTCAGCCTTTACCGCGTCGGAAAAGTCGCTGGCATCGGCCAGGTAGCGCACGCATTCTTCGGTCGTGATGGTGAAGCCGGGCGGCACCGGCAAGCCGATTCCGGCCATCTCTGCCAGATTGGCGCCCTTGCCGCCGACAATCGTCTTATCGCGTGATCGCGGGTCGGAACTGCTGGCTGTGCCGCCAAAGGCATAAACGCGCTGGGTCATCCCGCGTTCTTCGCGCAGGATCGACGCTGGGTCGACTCACGAATCACTTCTCCGCGCAGGTTTTGTTTGCTGCGTTGCACAAATCACGCATGATTGTGCTGGTCTTTAGCTGGTTTGGGGGTTCGCCCGTAACTTGATGCGCGCTGACAAGCCCGAATCTCGGCCAGCCAATCGCTTCCTCATTCAGTTGTTTTTCGAAACGCCCCAAATCGGCTAATCAGCCAGCTGCGAAAAGCCGCGATGGCGGGGTCGGCAAGGTCATCCGGATGCAGTTTTAGATAATAGCCATAGCCATCCTCAATCACCGCATCATAGGGCATAGTGAGGATTCCTTGTGCAATTTCAGCCGCAAACAAGTCAACATCGCCCAACATGATCCCGCCTGAGGTTATCGCATATTTGGCTGAAGCGATTGCCGTGTCAAAAGCCAGGCCGTCGCGGGTTGAAATTGCAATCGCATTGCGCCGAAGGTAGTCATCCCACAGCAGGTTGCGCGGCCGGTTATCGAGTTTAAGGTGGAGCAATTCCTGGGACCCAAGGAATTCGGGCATCGCCTGCCCTTGCGCCGCGAGCGCAGTCTGCGGCGAGCACAGCGGCGCAACCCGCACCATCCACAACAGATCAGTAACCCGGTCGTCGATGTTTGGCCGGTCATAGACAATTGCCATGTCGAGCTCGGTGATCGGCAATCCAGTGACATTTGCGCTCGACACATCAATCCGGATTTCTGGATGGTCGCGACGAAATTCGCTCAGCATCGGCATGAATATCTGCTGGAGCAACGACGGTGGGACGTGCAATCGCATGACGCGACCGGGCACAGTGTCATCGCGGATTGCATTTAGCGTCTGCTCGATCCGCTCGAACGACTTGTGCACGACACCCAGCAGTTCCTTACCCGCCGGGGTCAAAGCCAGACGCCCTGAATCACGATCAAATAATTGCTTGCCCAGCAAATCTTCGAGCGCGCTGACATGACGGCTCATTGCGCTTTGCGACACAGAGAGCGCGGCCGCTCCGCCGGTAAAGCTGAGATGCGTGCCCACAGCTTCAAACGCGCGCAACGCATTGAGCGGCAACCAGCGGCGATTCATGGCACCCTTGTTGGCGATGATCCTGCCTTTCCTGCATCCAGCCGCAGTGGTTTCCGCACCGGACGGGCCGATGCGCTCTCGGCCCCAGATAGACTGACTTTTTGAGATAGGCATATGCCAAAGTTGCGCTTGTCCCGCGCGCACACTCGGCCACTGTGCGTTAGAGCGGGTGCGGGGAGAGAGATGATGTCTGATCTGGCATGGGCTGCCCGGCAATTCGCTGCGCGTCGCGCTGGCCATACGCTGCCGCAAGGGCTCTATACGGATCGGCGCGCGTTCGATTTCGATATGGCGGCGATCTATGGCCAGAGCTGGTTGATGGCCGGATTTGAGTGCGAATTGCCCAAGCCCGGCAGTTATCTGTCGTTGATGGTCGGCAACTGGGCGGTGCTGATCACCCGCAGCCGGGACGGCGAGATTCGCGCCTTCCACAATAGCTGCCGCCATCGGGGATCGATTCTGTGCCAGCCGGGGCACGGCGCAGCGGCGCGGCTGGTGTGCCCGTATCACCGTTGGACCTATGATCTGAATGGTTCGCTGTTGGCGGCCGGGCGGATGCCAGATGATTTCAACAAGGCTGAGCATGGGCTGAAGCCGGTCGCTATCGAGTGTGTCGCGGGTGCGATGTTTATCTGCTTAAACGAAACCCCGCCGCCGTTCGCCGATTTTGGCGCAAAATTTGCGCTGTACGCCGCACCGCATAATTTCAAGGACGCCAAGCTGGCCGCTTCGGCGGTGCTGGTCGACTATGCCAACTGGAAGCTGGTGATGGAGAACGCGCGTGAGTGCTATCACTGCGCGACCGGCCACCCCGAACTATCCAAGACCTTTCCGGTTGGCATGTCGAAGCACTTCGATTCGGGTGAGGACGCCCGCAATGCCGCTTTCGCCGCGCGGATGGACAGCCGCGGTCTGCCGCAGACCCCAGTTGAGGGCGACTGGTGGCAAGTGGCGCGGTTTGCGCTGAATGAGGGCTGCGTCTCGATCTCGGGCGATGGCCGGCATCTGTCCAAACAGCTGATGTGCGATCTGGATGGCGGCGATCTGGGGTCGATGCGCTGGGCGATTGATCCGCATATGTTTGGCCATGCCACCGC
>JANORN010000190.1:0-21605 GCA_031415355.1 Novosphingobium sp.
GCAGCTGGTGTTGGGCCTGCCCGGCAATCCGGTGTCGAGCCACGTCACCGCATTCCTGTTTCTGCTGCCGCTGGTGCGCGCATTGCTGGGGGCGGCCGAACCGCTGCCCCGCCCGCTGCGGGCCTTGCTGGCTGCGCCGCTGGCAGCAGGCGGCGCGCGGCGCGAGTTCCTGCGCGCGCAGTGGGACGGCGATCGCGTCACCCCGGCAGCGGTGCAAGACAGCGGCGGACTGGCCGCATTGGCGCACTCCAACGCGCTGATTGACCGCGCTGCGCGAACCGCCGCAGCCCCGGCAAATGGCGCTGTTTCGATCTATCTGCTCCAGAATGGCGGGATCGCTTGACTTGCGCAAACATGTTGCTTAGTTGTTCCTTATTCGTTCACTGAACGGCGCGGGAACATCTGGTTCGTTCCGCGCCCTGATTGGGAGTGCGCCCGGATGCTAACGCGAAAGCAGCACGAATTGATCCGCTTCATCCAGATTCGGCTGGAGGAGACCGGCGTGTCGCCCTCCTTCGAAGAGATGAAGGAAGCGCTCGACCTTAAATCCAAATCGGGGGTCCACCGGCTGATTTCGGCACTGGAAGAACGCGGGTTTATCCGCCGCCTGCCCAACCGCGCGCGCGCACTCGAAGTGCTTAAGCAACCAGAGAACATCTCGGCGAAGGCTCCGGCAGTGGCGGACAATGTCGTCGCGCTGAAGCGGCCGCAACCGGCCCGGCCAGCGCCCGCCAACGATGTGCTCGAAATTCCGCTGCACGGCCGGATCGCGGCGGGTGTGCCAATCGAAGCCATGGAGACCGGGGCGATGCTGTCAGTCCCGGCGGCCTTGCTGGGCGCAGGCGATCACTATGCGCTCGAAGTCTCGGGCGATTCGATGATCGATGCGGGAATTCTTGACGGCGATTATGCACTGATCCGCCGCACGGATACGGCGCGCGATGGCGAGATCGTGGTCGCGCTGGTGCGCGGCGAAGAAGCCACGCTGAAATACCTGCACCGCGATGCGGGCCGGGTCCGGCTCGATCCGGCTAACGCGGCTTACGAACCGCAGCTCTATGATCCGCGCGAAGTGGTGGTCCAGGGTAAGCTCGCGGGGCTGCTGCGGCGCTATCACTGATCCGGCGCACGGCCTGCGGGTAGCGGTGGCGGAGCGCGTGAATCGGGCGCGATTGATGCCCGGTTTGTAGTGCTGGTCTGCGCTGCTGCAGCGCCGCTTTGCCGGGCTGGTGCTGCGGTTGTGCCGGGTTGAGCCGCTGTTGAACTTGAGGTTTGACGCCGGGGTGGACGCGGCAGCGGTTCGCGCCACCAGCCGTGCGCGCCTTGATCCTCCACCACGGTCTGCAAGTGCGGCGGGTCCAGATCGAGCGTCAATCCGCCGGTGCGGTCCAGCAGGTTGCGATCGGCCTTCAGCCAGCGCGGACGGCATGAGCGCGGCAACCAGCGGTCAGCGATCACCACGTCTACCCGCTCGCAGGCCGCTGCCAGCGCGCGCTCCTCCACCCGCTCGCGCCCGGAGGCGACCAGGAACCGCCATTCGCGGCCATTGCGGGTGAGCTCAAACGCGCAGAATTCATCGCTGCAGCGCGCGCGGTCCCAGTCGGCAAAGCGCCGGGTGGTGCCATTCATCCCGGCGGTCTCGAGCAGATTGTCGCGCGCGAAATCGCTGCGGCCATCGCGCAACACCAGCAGTTCGTCGGACCGCTCCCCCGTCACCCCCACATGCCGGCCATCGCTGGAGACCATCACATCGGGCGGCTGCGCCAGGCTCAGCGCGGCAAACCCGGCGAGCGCGGGAACCAGCCCCAGCAGCCGCTTGCGTCCGCGCCACAGCGCCAGCCACAGGAGCCCCGCCACCGCCAAGGCAAACGGCACCTTTCCGAACGCCGGCAGCAGCGTCACCGCGCCGGGCTGCGCGGCGGTCCAGTGCGCCAGGCCCAGCAGCGCCTCCAGCGACTTGCCCGCCAGCCACCAGAACGGAGCGCCCGCCCCGACCAGGTCAAACACCAGCGCCAGCGCGATCAGCGGCATCGACAGAAACGTCGTCAGCGGGATCGCAATCACATTGGCCAGCGCGCCATAGACCCCGGCGCGGTGAAAGTGGAACAGTCCGATCGGCATCAGCGCGGCTTCGATTACCAGTCCGGTGACCAGCAGCATCACGAACAGCCGCGCGCCGCGCTGCCACCAGGCCTCGGCGCGCGGGGCCAGAAACCGCCGCACCGGATCGGCCCCGTGCACTGCGACAATCGAGATGACCGCCGCGAAACTCATCTGGAAACTGGGCCCGACCAGCGCCTCGGGCCAGGCCAGCAGCACCACCATGGCCGCCACTGCCACCATCCGCATGCTCAGCGCCTCGCGCCCCAAAGCCAGCGCCAGGAGTACGAGCACCGCGCCGATGCAGGACCGCACCGTCGGCACCTCGGCCCCGGTCAGCAGCGTATAGCCGATCCCCGCTCCAGCCCCGACCGCCGCCGCCACCAAGGGCAAGCGCACCCGCAGCACCAGCCATGGCCACAGCGCCAGCAGCCGCATCGCCAGCAGATAGCCCGCCGCAACCACTGCGCTGACATGCAGCCCGCTGATCGAAAGCAGATGCGTCAGCCCCGAATCGCGCATCGCCTCTTCATCGGCCTTGGCAATCGCGCCGCGATCCCCGCTGGCAAAGGCCGCCGCAATCGTGCCCGGCGAGCCGCCAAGCTGTGCGCGCACATGCCGCGCCAGCCGCGTCTGGGTCGCGCTCAGCACGCTACCGCCATCGCCCGCGTCGGTCACTTCGACCTTGCCGAGCACGGTGCCGGTTGCAGCCAGCCCTGAAAACCAGGCGGCGCGGGCAAAGTCATAGCCGCCCGGGAGCATCGGCGCGGCAGGGGGCATCAGCCGCGCGCGCAGCCTGATCCGCGCGCCAGGGATGATCGCGGCGGCGTCCTGCTTGAGCGGCAGGTTGACTCGCACCTTGATCGCCCGTCCCGCGCCCGGCCCCGTCCCCGGTTCGCGGGTGGCGAGGACCAACCTTACGCGGCCTTCGGCGGGCTGCTCCTCGCGGTCCAGCACTTCGGCCGCCAGCCAGGCGACGACCGGCCCGCGCACTGCCGTGGCCCCGACCAGCGCGGACTTGGTCCAGACCACGCCGCACCCCGCCGCAACCGCCAGTGGAACCAGCACGAGGGCTAGGCGCAGGAAGGGCCATCGCCCGTCCGCCGCCAGCAGTCCCAGCGCCGCCAGAGCGCTCGCCGCGCACAGTGCCAGCAGGGCCAACCACTGCCACGGATTGGCCAGCACAAACCACGCGGCAATCCCGGCTGCGAAGGCGATCACCAGCCACGGCGCGCGATCAAATCCAGCTCCCGCCAGCGCAGCTTCGGTCCGTTCCACGCCGCTGGACAAGCGCCAGCGCATGCGCCAAGGGCGATGTTGCAGTGCAGCGCCGATTGGCGGGTCATTGCCCATGGGCACGCGAGGTGGGGCGCTGGTGGCCATGGCTCAATCTGACAGGATGGGACGGACCTTGGCAAGTATTGCGGCACAGCAGAACAACAGCGCGGCCAAGGCGACGCGCGTAGTGACTCGGTTTGCGCCCTCGCCCACCGGTTATCTGCACATCGGCGGCGCCCGCACCGCGCTATTCAACTGGTTGTTCGCCAAGCATCATGGCGGCGAATATTTGCTGCGGATCGAAGATACCGACCGGGCACGCTCAACCGATGATGCAATTGCCGCCATTTTCGATGGGTTGTCCTGGCTGGGACTGGAGGGCGATGGCCCTGCAACCTTCCAGTTCGCACGCTCTGCCCGTCATGCCGAGGTCGCGGCGCAGCTGCTGGACGCTGGCCACGCTTATCGCTGCTACTTGACCCAAGCCGAATTGCAGGCCCGCCGTGAAGCCGCGCAGGCCGAGCGGAGCACCTTCCGGATCGACAGCGAATGGCGCGATGCCGATCCTGCGACCTGGCCGGCTGACTTGGCTTATGTCGTCCGGATCAAGGCCCCGCAGACCGGCGAAACGGTGATCGAGGATCTGGTCCAGGGCCGGGTCGCAGTGCAGAATGCCGAGCTCGACGATTTCGTCCTGCTGCGCTCAGACGGCACGCCTACTTATATGCTCGCGGTGGTGGTCGATGATCACGACATGGGGGTCACCCACGTGATTCGCGGCGATGACCATCTCAATAACGCGTTTCGACAGCTCGCGATCCTGCACGGGATGGGCTGGCCCGAGCCGCTCTATGCCCATGTGCCGATGATCCACGGCCATGACGGTGGCAAGCTGTCCAAGCGCCACGGGGCGACCGGGGTCGATGCCTATCGCGACGAGCTGGGCATCCTGCCAGAAGCGATGTTCAATTACCTGCTGCGACTAGGCTGGGGCCACGGCGATGACGAGATCATCAGCCGCGATCAGGCGATCGCCTGGTTCGACATCGCGGATGCCGGCAAGAGCCCTTCGCGATTCGATCTGGCCAAGCTGCACAGTCTGAACGGCCACTACATCCGCGAAGGCGACGACGCGCGACTGGCCAGTCTGGTCGCGCCGCGTCTGTCCGGCCCGGTCGATGCCGCGCTGCTGGTGCAGGCGATGCCGGTGCTGAAGGTCCGCGCAAAGGACCTGAACGAACTCGCCGCCGGAGCGGCCTTTCTGTTTGCGCAGCGGCCGCTGACCATGGAGGACAAGGCCGCAGCCTTGCTGACCGACGATGCCCGGGCGTTGCTGGACCACGTAAAAGCCCGGATTGAAGCGCAAAATGACTGGACACTAGCCGCGCTGGAGGCCAGTCTCAAAGCCATGGCGGAGGAGCTTGGCCTCGGTCTCGGAAAGCTTGCACAACCCCTTAGGGCAGCGCTAACGGGACAGACAACCTCCCCGGGTATATTCGATGTTCTGGTTCTGCTCGGACGGGACGAAAGCCTTGCGCGGATCGCCGCCCAGGCACGTTCAGCCCCGGTCCAGCTGCAAGTTTGAGGAGTAAATAACGGTGGGGAATACGGCAACTCTGGGCGCGGCAGGCTCAAACCACGAATACCCGGTGCTGTCGGGCAGCGTCGGCCCTGATGTAATCGATATCCGCAAGCTTTATGCCGAAACGGGGATGTTCACCTATGACCCCGGCTTCACCAGCACGGCCAGCTGCGAATCTGCGCTGACCTATATCGACGGCGATGAAGGCGTGCTGCTGCACCGCGGCTATGCGATTGGCCAGCTGGCGGAACATTCCAGTTTCATGGAAACCAGTTATCTGCTGCTTAACGGCGAGCTGCCGGGCAAGGCTGAGCTCGACGATTTTACCTACACCATCACCCGCCACACCATGCTGCACGAACAGCTGATGCAGTTTTATCGCGGCTTTCGCCGGGACGCGCACCCGATGGCGATCATGTGCGGCGTCGTCGGCGCGCTGTCGGCGTTCTATCACGATTCGACAGACATTTCGGACCCGACGCACCGCAAGATCAGCTCGCACCGCCTGATTGCCAAGATGCCGACGATTGCGGCGGCGGCTTACAAATATTCGGTCGGCCAGCCGTTTGTCTATCCGGACAACAGCTTGTCCTACACCGGCAATTTCCTGCGGATGACCTTCGGGGTTCCCGCCGAAAAGTACGAAGTGAACCCGATTGTCGAAAAGGCGCTCGACCAGATCTTTATCGTCCACGCTGATCACGAACAGAACGCCTCGACCAGCACAGTGCGGCTGGCTGGCTCATCGGGCGCGAACCCATTTGCCTGCATCGCCGCCGGGATCGCCTGTTTGTGGGGCCCGGCGCACGGCGGTGCCAACGAAGCGGCGCTGAACATGCTGCGCGAAATCGGCACACCCGACCGGATTCCGCACTATATTGAGCGCGCCAAAGACAAGAACGATCCGTTCCGCCTGATGGGCTTTGGCCACCGGGTCTACAAGAACTACGATCCGCGCGCGACCGTGATCCAGGGGATGGTGCGTGAAGTGCTAGGTTCGCTGGGGATCAACGATCCCGTTTTCGAAGTTGCCCTGCAACTGGAAGAAATGGCGCTGAACGATCCATACTTCATCGAAAAGAAGCTGTTCCCCAACGTCGATTTCTATTCCGGCGTGATCCTGTCTGCCATCGGTTTCCCGACCACGATGTTCACCGCGCTGTTCGCGCTGGCGCGCACCGTCGGCTGGGTGGCGCAGTGGAACGAAATGATCAGCGATCCAGGCCAGAAGATCGGAAGGCCGCGCCAGCTCTACACCGGCCCGGCCGAGCGCGATTACCTACCGCTCGACAAACGCTGAACCGCAGGAGCGCGGGCTAATTTGCTGAAGGCCGGTTTCTCAAGAGAAGCCGGTTGGTAGCGCCAGCTCTACACCGGACCTATGGAGCGCGATTACCTGGCTCTCGACAAACGCTGATAACAGGGCGATAGTCTCTCCCAACGACATTGGGGGACAACCTATGGATACCTTTCGAAACTTGCTGCGCCTGCTTTACATGGCGATCGCCGCGCTGATGGTCTTTTCCGGCTTGTTCTGGGCCCTGCAAGGTCTTGGGATCATCATGTGGCCGCCCGAGAGCTTCATGCTCGCGGATCGCCGGTGGACGCTCTACGGAATACTCTGGGCAGCAGGATGGGCTGGCTTAATCTGGGTGCTGCGCGGCTTTCGGCGCTAACGCAAGCAAGTCGGCCGGCACATCAAGCGTGAACCGGGCACCCTGGCCCGGCGCGCTTTCAACGGTCAGTTCGCCCCCCATTGCCCGCGCCAGGCGGCGCGAGATGTAGAGCCCTAGGCCCGAACCGGAGGCATCGCTGCGCCCGAGCCGCTCAAACTTGTCGAACACCTTGGTTTGCTGCTCAATCGCCATGCCTGGCCCCTGATCCGCAATGATCACGCGCGCGCGTGCGCCTTCGCCTTCCAGTCGGATCCACACCTGCGATTCGTTGGGCGCATAGTTGATCGCGTTGCCAACCAAGTTTAGCAGGATTTGCAGCACCCGGCGGAATTCGGCGGTGGCCGGCATCGTCTCCCCGTCACGCGGGGCATCGATGGTAATCCCGCGCTCGGCCGCCCGCACGCTTAGAATCCCGGCGGCGCGGCGTGCGACGTCGGCCAGGTCGATCCGGTCTGGCGCGGTGTTGAAATCTTCGGATTCGACAATCTCAAGGTCGGCCAGATCATCCACTAAAGACAGCAAATGCTGCCCGGCGGCAGCAATATCGGCGGCATAGCGGCTGTATTCCTCCGCCAGCGGTCCGGCCAGGCGGGTACGGATCGTCTCTGCATTGGCAATGATCCGCGCAATGGGCTGGCGCAGGACGGGGGCCACGTCGCGGCCGACCAGGCCCTGACTGTTGCTGGGCATGTGCCGGATTGGCATCGTCGGCCGCGCCGCGCTGGGCAGCGGCTGGTCCGACAGCAACAGCAATTCAAAGCCCTGCGGATCCTGCCCAGCGCCTGCGCGCGGCAGCAACCGTGCGCGCCATGGCCGCTGCGAACCCTCTGCGCGCAAATTTGCGCCATCGAGCAAGCGCCAATGCAGCGGCTGATGATGGCTGCTACCTTCGATTTCGACAAAGTCGGTCCAATGGCGACCCTGCCCCGTTGTCATAGCACGCGCCAGATCAGCCAAGTCTGCGGCGGCCGCTTCAACCGACCGGACGCGCTGTTCGGCATCCAGTTCAGCCACCAGCTCCGCCACGGTCCGATCAATCGCTTCCTTGCGGTCGGCCAGCCGTGCAGAGTCTTCGGGTGGCAGGGGTGATTTCTGCCACGCCCGCACCACGATCTGGAGCATCGCAGGTTGCGCCGGGTCCGGGCTGATTTCAACCCAGGCCTGAATGCGGTTTTGGCCATCGCTGGCATGGATCAAGCGCGCCAGCTTAAAGCCGTAATCGCGGGCCTTCAGCACAACATCACGCAACTGCGGGATGGCGATAACGCCCGGAATCTGACCACCGCAGTGCAATTGTAAGTCGGCAAGCGGCTGCCCGGCCTGGACCAGCCGGTTATCCGCATCAACTGTGGCTGCGGCAATGACTTTGCCGGAATCCACCATGCTCAAAGCCTCGGATATGCTGCGGAATTGGCCAACAGTGCCGCCGCACGGTCTGCCCCAAGCGTGTCAAATCCCTCGGGCAGCGCGATTTCAGGGTGCAGCGAAAGAAACGCCTCTTCGACCGCCTGAGTCTTGAGCCCCGCCGAACGCAGCGCGAGCGCCAGCCGTGCCAGTTGCCCTTCGCCGGTTGCAACAACCGCCATGTCGCGGTCCTGCCCCGAACCGATCGCTAGCGCCGAGAGGAACATGGCAACGCCAGCATGGCTGACCGACAAGGCTGCCGCCGCGCCGCCCCCCATCCCGGTGATGATTCGGGCAATCAGGCCCAGCCGGCTGCGGGCTTCATCATGTTTACCGCGGATTGCCGCCTCTGCCGCTGTCAGCTCTGGCCCGTTTGTCGCGACATTGCGAAACACCAGCAGCGCGGCGTGCAGATGATCACCGGGCAGTTCTGCCAAGGGCAAGGCCATCCGGCGCTGCTGCTGGGCGAACCGGGCCTGAGCGGCAAGCAGCGCCATCGCGATCCCGGCCACATTGCTTTCGGTGGAAGCGATCAGCGCCTGCAACAACGGCGAGAGCACTGGATCCACGCTGAGTCTGGCCTGCATCCGTTCGGTCAGTTGCCATTCCAGCGCGAGCGCGTGACAGTGCCCAACCAGCGCCGATTGCTCAACCAGGCAGTCGACCAGTGCGGACACGGCGGCACTTTCACGATCAACCGGATCGAGCTCGCCGCTGGCAAATGCAAGAGCATCAAACAGCTGCGCAGCAATATCGCGGAGCATGCCGCGCACCCGTGCAATCACCTCATCGCCGAACACCGAATGATCGCTATTGGCAAGCAGGTGCCGCAGGATCGGAGCAATCGTTCCGCTCAAGGCGTCGGCAAGTGCCAGCTCATCCTGAAGCACAGTGTCAACAGGACTTGGCGATTCGGCTTGGGCAAGCGTTTCGGTCATGTCTGCCGCCATAGCTACAGTTGGTTAAGGCTGCGTTAGCCGGGTTTTTTTGTGGGAAAACAATATCCCCAGCCCTGCAATCGTTACGGCCAGGAATTGCACCACGGCACCAGTGGCATGGAGCGCTACCGCGCCGCCCAGCACCAGCGCGAGCAAGTTGCGATCTTCCAGCCAGCCGCTCCAACGCGGCGGTGCCAGGCCCGCGACCAGTCGCAGCAGGATCAGCAACAACAGCGCCGGAAAAATCCGACCGAGCATCGGCTCCCCTGTCAGCGCGGCGGTGCCCCACGTCGCAAGAGCCACCAGCGCGGCATCGGTAACAAATTCAAATGCGGTCCCCAACCAGTGCCCGCCACCGGGCGTCGGCGCGATCCGGACAATCATCGCACGCATGGTCCACAGCATTCCGGACAAGACGACCAAGATCAGCCCGATCATCGCATATCCAAACCACCCCGCACCCATCGCCAGGACCAGCAGTAATCCGGCGCCCGCCAGCAGCGATCCCATGCCGCCGGCGCTTTCCAGCAGTGTCGCTCCGAACGCCCGCACTGCATGGCGCATCAGCCATTGTGTTGGCTTTGCCCCCGCATCAGGCTGAATTCGCGCTTCAATCCAATGCGCTTCCAGCCGCTCAGCCTGGGCTTCACTATACACCAGCGTCCAGATGGCATCCGGCTGATCGTGCGGCGGGATCGTCCGCAACGGCACCGCTGCTTGCAAGGCAATCCGCTGTAAGGCCGAAAACACGTTTACATCATCGGGCAAGTCCGCCAGCCGGGCGACTTGCCCGCCGCTCAGCCGGATTATGCCCGCTGACGCATGATTGAGGTCGATCCGTTCGAACCCAGCTGCCAGCCCCGCTTCAATCGGCTGGACATAGACCACCGGCGGTCCGGTGCGGAGATCGGGTAAAACATCGCGACTAACAAACAGACCATCTTCCAGCACCAGCACTTCGTCCGTCGCCGAAACCAATCCGGCCAGCCCGCGCGCGCCGCTGAGACTGTGAAAGCGCGCACCGGCGGCTTCGGTCAGATGCTGCAACTGAATGATTTCGGGTGACAATTGCGGTGTGAAGCAGACGATCCTCAGGCATCCTTGCCGCAATACCAAGTCAAGCTGGTGTCGCGCGAGCGAAACGCCGCCGAAGCGCACCAAGGCGCGCAAGCCATCGCTGCCATCCAGCCGCTCTTGCACGAAAATCAACGCGATGCGCAGCGTACTTCTCCGCCCTCGCTTGATGCAAGGAGCGGCGTTCTAGGCCATGGGGCTCAAGCTGCCAAGCGGTAGGCGCGGTCAGGCAACGGCAAATTCGCCGATGAAGCTGGCAATTCGGCGCAAGACGGCCGGGTCGCCCGGCGCGCCATCAAGCGCTTCTTCTGCCAGGACCAGCAACGGATCGGCGTGAAAGCTGGCGGCCAGCCCCTTCAACCGCAGCGCCGCAACCCGCCAATTGCCATCGCAGCGCGACCGCCGCAGCAGATCGACCTGGCGTTCCACGCTCTCAATAAAGGCCAGCCGCAGCTCGCGAAACAGCGCCGCATCCTCGCCCGCAGCGGCGGCCAGTGTGGCGTCCAAAGCTCCGGATTCGTAGACCATTACGGTGGCCTAACGGCAAAGCGTTAATCTGGGGTTTATTGCCGTCGCATCCGTGGTATCGTTAACCATGGCTGGGAACCCGCAAATCACACCGATTGACAGCACCGACGGCGAATTTCGCGCCGCGCCGCTGCCCGTACACACTGAGGCCGAGACTGGCCCCGCGAGCGAAGACTGGTGGGTTGAGGACAGCCCGCGCCGCGTCCGCGATTGGCGTGGCGGGCTTGCGGTGATGTTGGCGGTTGGTCTGGCGGTGGGCTGGACGGCCTTTTTTGTCTGGGCAAACCGCAAGATCATGCTCGCTCCGGCCAGCCCGCTCGACTGGATCGGCTGGATCAGTGACTGGGCCCTGCCGCTGGTCCTGCTAGCCTGCCTGTGGCTGATCGCGATGCGCAACAGCACCCGCGAAGCGGCGCGGTTTGGGCAGACCGCCAGTGCACTGGCAGACGAATCTGCGCGGCTCGAAGTGCGGCTGGCAACGATCAACAGCGAGCTGAGCCTCGCGCGTGAATTTATCGCCGCGCAGGCCCGCGATCTGGATTCGCTGGGCCGGGTGGCGGGTGAGCGGCTGACCGAACATGCCGAACGGCTCAATACCCTAATCGGCGAAAATGCCTCGCGGATCGATGCGATCGGCACCGTCAGCGATGCCGCACTCGACAATATGGAAAAGCTGCGCGGGCAATTGCCGGTGATCGCCAGCGCCGCCAAGGACGTGACCAACAATATCGGCAGCGCCGGACGGATGGCGCATACCCAGTTGGAAGACTTGATCACCGGCTTCACCCGGCTCAATTCGTTCGGCCAGGCGAGCGAGCGCCAAGTGATCGCGCTGCGCGACATGGTCGACAGTACGCTCGGCGAATTCAGCAGCCAGGCTGCGCAACTGGGTGAACTGAGCGAAGCCCGGTTCGCAGCGCTGACCGAGCGCGGCGCAGAGTTTCGTGCGCAGCTGGACAACCACGAGATCGAAGCGCTCGCATCGATCCGGACCCGCGCCCGGGCGTTGTCCGAAGAGCTGGTCGAATCTGCAGCTGCGCTCAGCACGCAGGAAGCCGAGAGTCTCGCCTCGCTGCGGGCGCGGCTGAACGCCGTGCGCGATGAAAGTGCCAGTATGACGCGCGCGGTGCGCGATGGCGAGACCGCTGCTGTGGCCGCCTGGCAGGGCTCCATCACCAGACTTGAGGCTGATCTGGCCGCCGCCGTGGCGCGGATCAGCAGCATCGATCAGCAAGCGCTTGAATCCGCGCGCAAGCGGCTCGACGAATTGACCCTCGAAGCCGAAACGCTCGACACCCGCTTCGCTGAACGCGACCGGCATTTCACGGACGAGTTGACGCAGCGCCAGGTAGCGGCAAACGCCCGGCATAGCGAGCATGTTGGCCAGCTCGCCGGGCTGTTCGCCGATCTTGACCAACAGGTGGCGGCGCGGCTGGAACAGCAACAGGGCCAGGTCGAACTCGCTCGCAGTCGCGCCGACACCTTGTCAGTCGATTTGGAGCGCTTCGCCGCACGCATGGCCGATGTCGCTGCCATGGGCGGCGCAGCCGAGGCGCAAGTCGCTGCCAGCCTTGTGGCCTTGACCGACCAGCTAGCCGCCAGCCGCGAAGCCCTGACCGGCACCGACATCGCCATCGCCGAACTAACCGATGGCAGCGTGCGCCTCCTCGAACTAATCCAGGGCAGCGTAAAACAAAGCAGCGAAGATTTGCCCAAAGCGCTCGACATCACCGAAGCCCGGTTGGCCGCGGTGGAAGAGCGCGCCATTGCGCTGCGCGACGTGGCCAGCGCGAGCGAGACCCATGGCGCACGGCTGTCAGACTATGTGCTGGCCAGTGCTGCGGGCCTCACTGCCACCAATCACGATCTGAAGGGCTTGCACCACGAATTGACGTTGCAACAAGGCGATTTGCAACGCGGCATCGAAGGCCTGCGGAGATCGCTGACGGCCCTCGATGCGCAGAGCCAGGCGGTGGCCACCCAGGCCGAAGGCGCGCTGGTTCAGTCGATCACGCTGCTGACCGACAAGGCGCAGGTCGCGGTTGCGGCGATTGAAAGTGGCAGCGCTGCGGCGATTTCTGCTCTGGCCCAGCGGTTGGGCGAGGAAAGCGGCAAGGCCATCGAAGCCGCGATGCGTGAGCGCACCGCTGATGCTGCCGGACAGCTGGAGCAAGCCGCGCTTAGCGCCTCTGCCGTCAGCCGCGAGGCGGCAATTCAGCTGCGCGATCAGCTGGCCAAGGTCAGCGAATTGGCCAGCAATCTGGAACGGCGGGTCGCGCACGCCCGCTCGCGCGCGGAAGAGCAGGTCGACAATGACTTTGCCCGCCGCGTCGCGCTGATCACCGAGGGGTTGAATTCCAACGCCATCGACATCGCCCGCGTGCTCGATACCGATGTGACCGATACCGCCTGGGCGTCATACCTGAAAGGCGACCGCGGCATCTTCACCCGCCGCGCGGTGCGCTTGCTCGATGCGGGCGAGGCCAAGGCGGTGATCAAAGTCTATGAAGACGACGCCGATTTCCGCGATCACGTCAGCCGCTATATCCACGATTTCGAGGCGATGCTACGCCAGCTTCTATCCACCCGCGATGGCCACGCGCTGGGGGTGACGCTGCTGTCATCCGATATGGGCAAGCTTTACGTCGCACTCGCTCAGGCGATCGAACGGCTGCGGAACTAGCGGCTACTGCGGTCAGGTTTTCCTACACTGGCAAGGCATGCTAGGCAGGTTCTTGATCGATTGACTGCGCGCGCCAATTTTCATTTTTCTTGCAATGTGTCACCCAGATAATTACAATTAAATTGTTGTAAAACAATCGTAATCTTGCTTACCCCAGGGTGACACTGTCACCCTGTTGTCCGCTTAACGACTTGGGTTGAATCAGCCTCTTTCCCGTTCGAACCGGCTGATTGACGGATCAGCCTGCCCACATCTTGCGCGGTGCTCAAACCCAGTGCGTGACGTCGAGCATCTCGACCGTGATCCAGCCTTGGGTGTAGTTGAGGTAAAACAGCCCGAACAGTACGATGGCCAATACCGTCGCGCGTTTGGCGACGCGGGCGACGCTGAAACTGGCGGGCGCGCTGTCAGCCTGACCCGGCACCTTCGCCATCCCAGCTTCATCAGCAGTGCGCACGCCGAACGGCAGCACCAGGAACGCGCTCATTACCCAGAACAACGCAAAGATCGCGGCAATTGAGGTTAGCTTCACTGCATTACCCCTCGGTCATTATCACTTTAACTTGCGGCTTCTTGCCGGACCAGCGCTGCGCCGTCCGCCGTGCCGCGAGCCGGGCGGCCTCGCTGATCACGTCGCGATCATGGCGCTGCCCGCCCTTCAGCTTGGTTAGTGCTGCCGCGACATCTTCGCGCGCTTCGGCCACGAAATCGGCGTAATCTTCATCGAGCGGCAAGCCGATGCCCTCCACGTCAACCCGGCCCTTGCCGCCCAGCACCACCACCACGATGCCGTTCTGCGCCAAGCGCCGCCGCATCACGATTGCCTCGCCATCAGCGGGCGAGATAATGTCGCCATCAAGGATCAGGCGGCCCGCGCGCACCTCTGAAAGCTTGCCAGGCTTGCCCGGTGCCAAGCGGCAAAGATCGCCGTTCTGCTGGGTCACCGCCTTGGGAATCCCGCAAGCCAGGCCCAGCCGCCCTTGTTCCTTCATATGGCGCACTTCGCCATGGACCGGCACCAGAATTTCCGGGCGAATCCAGCTGTACAAAGCTTCCAACTCGGGCCGACCGGGATGACCAGAGACGTGAATCTCGGCCTGGCGGTCGGTGACGATGGTGACGTTCTGCCCTGCCAACCGGTTCTGAATCCGGCCAATCGCGACTTCGTTTCCGGGGATCTGGCGACTGGAGAACAGCACGACATCGCTCGCTTCCAGCGCGATCTGGTGATTGCCTTCGCTGATCCGCCCCAGCGCCGCGCGCGGTTCGCCTTGTCCGCCGGTCGCGACGATCAGCACTTCCCCGCGCGGCAGGTTCATCGCCGTATCGAAATCGACAATCTGCGGCAGGTCTTGCAAATAGCCGCAGGCTTTGCCGGTGCGGATAATCCGGTCCAGCGAGCGGCCCGCGACGCACAGCTTGCGGTTGCTGGCCTTAGCCACTTCCCCCAGTGTATCCAGCCGCGCGACGTTAGAGGCAAAGGTGGTGACCAGCACCCGTTTGCCGCGATGGCGTGCGACCTCTGCGATCAGCGCGCGGCGCACTTCGCCTTCGGAGCCCGAGGCTTCGGGATTGAACACATTGGTCGAATCGCAGACCAGCGCCAGCACGCCGGCATCGCCGATTGCGGTCAATTCGGCCTGGGTCGCCGGGGTGCCGACCAGCGGTTCATCATCCAGTTTCCAGTCACCGGTGTGGAAAATGTTGCCATACGGCGTATCGATCAGCAGCGCGTTGCCTTCGGCAATCGAGTGCGCCAGCGGGACATAGCGGATTCCGAACGGGCCCAGCTCGAACCGGTCGAGATGGTCGATCACGTTCAGTTTTACCCGCTTGGCGATCCGCGCTTCTTCCAGCTTTTCGTTGACCAGTTTCGCGGTGAACGGGGTGGCATAGAGCGGCACGCCCAATTCTTCGGCGAAGTAAGGCACCGCGCCGATATGGTCTTCATGCGCGTGCGTCAGCACGATCCCGATCAGGTCGTCCTTGCGCGCTTCGATGAAATCAAGGTCGGCAAAGACCAGCTCGGTACCCGGGTATTCGTTCGCGCCGAAGGTCATCCCCAGATCAACCATCAACCACTTGCCGTTGCAGCCATAGAGGTTGACGTTCATCCCGATTTCGCCCGAACCACCAAGCGCAAGGAACAGCAGTTCTTTTCCGGGTTTCACTAAAAATAGCCTTCAAATATGCACAACAGTGCGCCGCGTTATGCCGCGTCCTTACGCCGTGCGTAGAGCAGCGCAAGCCCGCGCAAGGTGAGATCGGGCTCAACCCGATCAAACAGGTCGCCATGCTGTTGAAACAGCGCGGCCAGCCCACCGGTGGCGATCACCTTCACCGGCCGGGCAATCTCGGCCTTCATCCGCGCGATCATCCCTTCGATCATGCTGACATAGCCCCAGTAAATGCCGATCTGCATCTGCCCAACCGTGTCGCGCCCGATCACGCTGGCGGTGGCGGGCGGTTCAATCCCGATCCGCGGCAACATGGCGGCGGCGTTGTACAGCGCATCGAGTGACAGGTTTACGCCAGGCGAGATGCTGCCCCCCATATAGGCCCCATCAGCGGCGATATGGTCAAAGGTGGTCGCGGTGCCAAAGCTGATGACGATCTTTTCGCCTGCCTCCAGCGCCTGCGCCGCGATCGCATTGACCGCGCGGTCCGCACCAAGCGCCTTTGGTTCATCGACCTTTAGCGCAATACCCCATTCAACCCCGGCCCGCCCCGCGATCAGGGCTTCGGTGCCGAAATACTTCTGCGCGAGCACTTGCAGATTATACAATGCGCGCGGCACTACCGTGGCGATAATCACCGCGTGGACATCGCTGCGGGCAAAGCCCTGCATCCGCAGCAACTGGTCCAGCCACACCGCATATTCATCCGCCGTGCGCTTGGAATCGGTGGCAATTCGCCAACCGTGCAGGATCGTGCCAGAATCGTCGACCAGCGCGAACTTCACATTGGTGTTGCCGTTATCAACCGCCAGCAGCATCGCCCCATCCCTCAGTTTTGCGCGGCCAGGCGCACCTCGCCCGCGTGAACAATCCGCGTCGTGCCGTCCGCCAGTCGCAGTTGCAAGGCCCCATCGCTGGTCAGTCCTGCAAAGCTTCCGGAAAGCGGCGTCTCACCCGGCTCGCCAACCTGCAACGGCGTCCCAAGCGGATGCCCTGCTGCCAGCCAGCGCAACACTAGCGGTTCGAGGCCGTAAGTCCGCCAGCGTTCAATTTCGTTGGCAAAGCACCGCGCAAGCGTCGCGGCGAACAGATCGCGGTCGGGTGCCGGGCCGTAAGCGGACAGCGTAAATGTCGCCCGGTCCGGCAAGTCAGGCGCGGCAGCCAGGTTGACGCCGATCCCCACGATCACCGTATCGCGTACCCGCTCCAGCAAAATTCCCGCCAGCTTGGCCGCGCCGATCAGCACGTCATTGGGCCATTTGAGCGTCAGGCGATCCGGCGGCGGTACCAAGGGAGCGATGGCTTCATAGGTGGCGAGGCCTGCCGCCAGCGCGAGCGTGCCGGCCGGTGGATCACCTGCGCCGAGTTGAACCACGGTCGATCCCATGAAGTTGCCCGCACCATCGCACCACGCCCGGCCTTGCCGCCCGCGTCCAGCGGTCTGGCGATCGGCCACCAGCCACTCACCTTCCGGCACATAGTCTCCGCCTGACAGGCGCGCCGAGAGGTCTGCGTTGGTCGAGCCGGTCGCGGGAACGGTGCGGATCAAACCGCGCCAAACAGCGCCGCTGCCGCCGCCTGCGCATAGTGGCCAAGGCTTTTGGTGGCGAGGTAGCCCAGCGGCGAAATCGCCAGCACGCACAGCGCCAGGATCGCCTGATGCATCCAGTCGCTTTTGCCCAGCGCCTTACCCACCGGCGCATCAAAATACATGACCTTGACGACCTTCAGGTAATAGAACGCCCCGATCACCGAGGCCGCAATACCGATGGCCGCGAGCGGGATCAGGTCCGCCGCCACCGCCGCCTGAAACACCACGAACTTGCCCCAGAATCCGAACAGCGGAGGAATGCCGGCCAAGCTGAACATCAGCATCGCGAGGCACGCGGCGAGCACTTTGCGCTCGCTCGACAACCCGGCCAGATCGCCAATGGCTTCAACCGGATTGCCGTCATGGTCCTTCAGCATCAGGACGGCGACGAACGCGCCGATCGTCATCGCCACATAGATCGCGAGGTACACCAGCATGGCGGCGGCACCCTGCTGCGTCGCCGCAGCCAAACCGACCAGTACGAAGCCGACATTGTTGATCGAGGAATAGGCCAGCAGCCGCTTGATGTTCTGCTGGCCGATTGCGCCCAGCGCCCCGACCACGATCGAGGCCAGCGCGACGAAAATCACGATCTGCTGCCACACCGCCACTTGCGATCCGAACGCCTCCAGCGCCACGCGCATCGTCACCGCCATCGCCGCCACCTTAGGAGCCGAGGCGAAGAACGCGGTAACCGGGGTAGGCGCGCCTTCGTACACGTCGGGCGTCCACATGTGGAACGGCACCGCGCTGATCTTGAAGGCGAGACCCGCCAGCATGAACACGATGCCAAACACCGCGCCAGTGGCCAGATCTCCGGTCAGCGCTGCGTGAATTCCGGTATAGCTGGTGGTGCCGGTGAAGCCGTAAATCAAGCTCATCCCGAACAGCAGGATCCCGCTGGCGAGTGCGCCGAGCACGAAGTACTTCAGCCCGGCTTCGGCTGAGCGGCTGTCACTGCGCAGGAAGGCTGCCAGCACGTAAGCCGCGAGCGAGTTCATTTCGAGCCCGATGTACAATGTCATCAGGTTGCTGGCGGAGACCATGATGCTCATGCCCAGCGCCGCGAACAGCACCAGCACCGGATACTCGGCCTTCATCGCACTCAAGCGTTCGAAATAGGCGGGCGCGATCACCAAGGCGGCGATGGCCGAGGCATAGATCAGCAGCTTCGCAAAGGACGCGAAGGCATCAGCGCGGAATTGGCCGAAGAAGGCTTCGGTCGCCGGGCCGCTCGCGCCGCTGCACAGCGCAGGCGCGACCATGGCGCTGGCCACCACCAGCACCGCGATTGCCAACCAAGAGATTGGCCGCGCCGCGCGATCACCGCGCCAGGCGGCGCAGAGCAGCAGGATCAAGCCCGAGATGCTCAGCAGTTCTTCAGGGGCGACCAGCGTTAGGGATTGCAACAAGTCCATCAGTGCGATCCCTCATGCGCGGCTGGTTTGGTTTCTTGGGCTGCATCTGACTTTGCTGGCTTGCCCGCAGTCGGCAGTGCATCACCGTCCGGCTTGGCCCGCGCCAGCCGCGCATCGAGCGCGGCGATATCCGCTCGCATCGGGGCAAGGAAACTTTCGGGATAAATCCCCATCCACAGCACGACCGCTGCCAGCGGCACCATCATCAGCCATTCGCGCCGGTCCAGATCGGGCATCGCGGCAGCATCGGCGTTCTTCTGGATACCGAAGATCACCCGGCGATAGAGGTACAGCATATAGGCCGCGCCCAGGATGATCCCGGTCGTGCAGACCAGCGCGACCCAGCTGGAGACCTGATAAATCCCGCCCAGCGCCAGGAATTCGCCCACGAACCCGCTGGTCCCGGGCAGGCCGATGCTGGCCATGGTGAACAGCATGAAGAACAGCGCGTAGTAAGGCATGTTGATCGCGAGGCCGCCGTAGCGATCAATCTCACGCGTGTGCAGCCGGTCATAGATCACGCCCACCGCCAGGAACAGCGCGCCCGAGACCAGCCCATGGCTGAGCATCACGATCATCGCGCCTTCGAGGCCCTGCACGTTGAACGAGAACAGCCCGATGGTAACCACCGCCATATGCGCGACCGATGAATAGGCGATCAGCTTTTTCATATCGTGCTGCACCAGCGCGATCAGCGAGGTGACCACAACCGCGATCATCGACAGCGCGAAGACCAGCCAGGCGAACTGCGCGGAGGCTTCCGGGAACATCGGCAGCGAAAAACGGATGAAGCCATAACCGCCCATCTTCAGCAGCACGCCCGCCAGAATCACCGAACCAGCGGTGGGGGCTTGCACGTGGGCATCGGGCAGCCAGGTGTGCACCGGCCACATCGGCATCTTCACTGCAAAGCTGGCGAAGAACGCCAGCCATAGCCACGTCTGCGCCTGCGGCGCGAAATCGTAGGCCATCAGCGTCGGGATATCGGTCGTCCCCGCTTCGTTCACCATCCACAGCATCGCGATCAGCATCAGCACCGATCCCAGCAGGGTATACAGGAAGAACTTGTAGCTGGCGTAAATCCGGTCCGCCCCGCCCCAGACCCCGATGATCAGGTACATCGGGATCAGCCCGGCTTCGAAAAAGATGTAGAACAGGAACAGGTCCTGCGCCGCGAACACGCCGATCATCAGCGTTTCCATCAGCAGGAACGCCGCCATATATTCGCCGACACGCTTGTCGATAGAGCGCCAGCTGGCACCAATGCAGATCGGCATCAGGAACACCGACAGCAGGATCAGCATCAGCGCGATCCCGTCAATCCCCAAGGCCCAGTCGAACCCGGCGAACAGCGGCAAGCGTTCCACAAACTGCCACTGCGCCCCGCCAATGTCGTACTGGTTCCACAGCACCAGCCCCAGCGCGAGGTTGAGCAGCGTGGTGCTCAGCGCGATGACGCGGGCCTGGCTCGCGCTGGCGAACAGGCAAACGATTGCCGCCACCAAGGGCAAGAACAGCATCAGCGAAAGGATTGGAAAACCGCTCATCGTGCGATCACCCAGCTAACCGCTGCTACAAGCCCGAGCAGCATCACCAGCGCATAGGAATAGAGATAGCCCGACTGGATCCGCCGCGCATAGCCTGCGCCCTGCACCACCACCCAGGCCGCGCCATTCGGGCCGAACCGGTCGATGATACCAATGTCGCCCAGCTTCCAGAACTTGTCCCCCAGCCAGAACGCGGGGCGGACAAACAGCAGGTCGTACAGTTCGTCAAAATACCATTTGTTGTAAAAGAATTTGTGCAGCACTCCGAACTGTTCGACGAAGGCGGCCGGTAGGCTGGTGTTGCGGATATAGGCGTACCAAGCTGTCGCAAAGCCGAGCAGCATCACCACCGTGGCGGACAGCTTAACCCACAGCGGCACCTCATGCATCGCGTGCATCAGTTGCTCATTATACGCGATCGAGCCTTTCCAGAATTCGGCGCTATCGAGGAACGCGTGGCTGAACACCCAGCCCGCGAAGACCGCACCCACCGACAGCAAGCCGAGCGGGATCAGCATCGAAGCCGGGCTTTCGTGCGGGTGATAGCCTGCCGTGCCGTCGTCGTGCTGCGCATGGCCGTGGTCGCCATGAGCGTGACCGTCATGCACCGCGTGCTGCACATGCTCCGACTGGTCCCAGCGCGGTTTGCCCCAGAAGGTTAGGAACATCAGCCGCCACGAATAGAAACTGGTCAGCAGGGCCGAAGTGACCCCAACCCAGAACGCAAACCGCCCGCTTTCGCTGCCGCTGGCAAAGGCCGCTTCAAGGATTGCGTCCTTCGAATGGAAGCCTGCAAACCCGGCGTGCAGCCAGTAGATGCCCACCCCGGTGATCGCCAGCGTACCCGCCAGCATCGCCCAGAAGGTCAGCGGGATATGCTTCCGCAGGCCCCCGTAATAGCGCATGTCCTGTTCGTGGTGCATTGCGTGGATCACCGATCCTGCGCCCAAGAACAACAGCGCCTTGAAAAACGCGTGGGTAAACAAGTGGAACATCGCCGCGCCATAGGCCCCGACGCCCGCCGCGAAGAACATATAGCCCAGCTGCGAACAGGTGGAATAAGCGATCACCCGCTAGAGTTCCCACTGGCACGTGCCGACGGGCGCCACGTACAGACAGGTTGCTGCGCCTACATAAGTGACCACGTTCATCGCGGTTACGCTGGTTTCGAACATGGGGGACAGGCGGCAGACCATGAACACGCCCGCCGTCACCATCGTCGCGGCGTGGATCAGCGCGGAAACCGGGGTCGGGCCTTCCATCGCGTCAGGCAACCAGGTGTGCAGGCCTAGCTGCGCCGATTTACCCATCGCGCCGATGAACAACAGGATGCACAGCACGGTCATCGTATCGAGCCGGTAGCCAAGGAAGCCGATGGTGCTGCCCGCCATGCTGGGCGCGCGGACCAGAATTTCGGGGATCGAAACGGTGTTGAACACCAGGAACGTCCCGAATATCCCCAGCATAAAGCCCAGATCGCCAACGCGGTTGACCACGAAGGCCTTGATCGCGGCGGCGCTGGCAGAGGGCTTGCGGAACCAGAAGCCGATCAGCAAGTAGCTCGCGAGGCCGACCCCTTCCCAGCCGAAAAACATCTGCACCAGGTTGT
>JANORN010000191.1:0-2688 GCA_031415355.1 Novosphingobium sp.
AAGGCAGCGGCAGTATCGGGCTTGTCGACCGGGCAGGTCTACACCCTGCGCCGGACCGATCCGGACTTCGCCCGGCGCTGGTATGTCGCGCTGGCCGAAGGTTACGACAATCTCGAAATGGAACTGCTGGCGCGGCTGCGCGACGGGCGGCTGGACGACCTCGACCCCGCAGGCACGCCCCGCAAGTTCGACTTTGCGACCGCACTGCGCTGCCTCACCGCGCACCGCGATAACGTGGCGCGCGAGAAGGGCCGCCGCACCCTGACCGAGGAAGTGGCGACGATCGAGGCGATCAACGCCAAGATCGACGCGCTGCGGGCCCGCGCCAAGGACGGCGCGGCGACCGAACGCCGGATCAAGGCTGATCTCGCCAAACGGACCAAATCCGATGACTAGGAAACAACGCACCCCCCCGCGCGGCTCAACCCCGCGCGGCACGCCCTCGCGCGGCACTTGGCTGCGCCAGCCCGGCCCGGAAGCCGATGCCCTGCGGATCGAACTCGCCCGGCAGCTCGCCCCGCACGAACTCGCCGCGCTTGGATCATACTATTGGGAAGGCTGGGCGCGCGACGAACAACTACCCCCGAATGAGGTGTGGCGGACCTGGCTGATCTGCGCGGGGCGCGGCTTTGGCAAGACCCGCGCCGGGGCCGAATGGGTCCGCGCTGTCGCGCGCAGCGACGCGAACGCGCGGATCGCGCTGGTCGGGGCGTCGCTATCCGAAGTGCGCAGCGTGATGGTCGAAGGCGACAGCGGCGTGCTCGCCGCCGCCCCCGGTGCGCTCGCTCCGGTGTTCGAACCGTCCTTGCGCAAGCTGACCTGGGAGAACGGCGCGGTGGCCTGGCTCTATTCGGCCGGTGAGCCCGACAGTTTGCGCGGGCCGCAGCACAGCCACGCCTGGTGCGATGAGATCGCCAAATGGGACACTGCGGGCGGGCGGGCAGAACTGGCCTGGGCCAACTTGATGCTGACCATGCGGGTGGGCGATAACCCCCGCGTGGTCGCCACCACCACCCCGCGCAATTCCGGGCTGCTGCACCAGCTGATCGCCGACGTCAAGCGCGGCAAGGTGGTGCTGGCGGAGGGCAAAACCACTGACAACCGGGCGATCTTGCCGCCGGCTTACCTCGCACAGATGATCGAGACCTTCGCCGGGACCACCTTTGGCCGGCAGGAGCTCGACGGGGTACTGCTGGACGGAGCAGAAGGTGCGCTGTGGACGCGGGCCTTGCTCGAAGCCTGCCGTGAACCGGCCGCTTCCAGCCCGCCGGTACGGGTGGTGATCGGGGTCGATCCGCCCGTCTCGGCGCGCGGCGATGCCTGCGGGATCGTGGTCTGCGCTGTGGGTGAGGATGGCCTCGCGCGGGTGCTCGCCGATTGCTCGATCGAGCAAGCCAGCCCGGAAAAGTGGGCCCGCGCGGTGGCGAATGCGGCGCAGGTCTGGCGCGCGGACCGGGTGGTGGCCGAAGCCAACCAGGGCGGGGCGATGGTCGCCAGCGTGTTGCGCGCCGCCGAGATCACGCTGCCCTTGCGGCTGGTCCACGCCCGCCACGGCAAAAGCGCCCGCGCCGAGCCGGTCGCCGCGCTCTATGAAGCGGGCCGGGTGAAGCACGCGGGGGCGTTTCCCGGGCTGGAAGATCAACTCTGCGGCTTGATCGCGGGCGGGGGATATGAAGGCCCCGGCCGCTCGCCGGATCGCGCCGATGCGCTGGTCTGGGCGCTGACCGAACTGCTGCTGGTAAAGCGGACGCCGCCGCGGGTGTTGCTGGGGTGAAGCTATCGCATTGTTTCAGGACTTATGACTCTATTGCGGATTGTTGCACCGTTAGTCTTTTGCGCCTATATGGGGCGCAATTCGATGCGCAGAGGTGGGAACCGCCACCCCACACACTTCGGGCAACCGGAGTAGAGGCCTTGAGCCGAGAGATCGCGGTTGGCAACGCGCACGCATTGATCGATTGGGGGAGCCTTCGGGTTCTCTTGCTTGTTACCAATGCTGGCAGACGTGCGTTAACCTGCTAGTCATGCGGCGCCGCTACGATTGAATTGGCAAAATCGGCAACCATATAGGAACGCTTATGACACTGCCGCATTTCAACCTTCGCTCAAAAGCCTTTCGAGGCGGCATGTTGGATGGCTTCACGTCTTACTACCTGTTTTTTGGCGACCAATCTTACCCTCGGGCTAGATCCATAGACTCGTCCATGCGCGGTGCTTGGCAGCGAGTTGGCTCGGCGCTAAGTAGTGCGGACGTTTTCGAGCGAGGTGAATTTGTCCAAGGTTCCAGAAAAAATGCCAAGAAGGAAATCGTCGCAGTATGACGGCGAGGACGCTGACGATTTAGCGCAGGAAATTGCCAAGCGGATTGGCAACGTAGTTCCGCGTGGGCCGCAGCAGGCACAAATCGTAGCGCAAATGGTGAGCTTGGTTACTGAAGAGCGATTTTCAGGGCCGATAGGCTCACCCAAAACACCTTCGCGAATACGAAGAAATCTGTCCTGGTTCTGCTGATCGCATCATTGCGATGGCTGAGAACAGTCTTTTGCACGCACAAAACATGCAATCACAAGCGCTTTCCGGCGACATTGCAGACGTCAAAGCTGGGCGGGCCTATGGCTTTTGTGCATTGATAGCTCTGATTGCCTCTGCTGGTGGCGCAACATATTTGGGACACGAGGTTATTGCTGC
>JANORN010000192.1:0-4574 GCA_031415355.1 Novosphingobium sp.
GCACGAACTCTGCGCCGACCACATCGAGCGCCACGGTTTCGCTGGCGAACACCGTAGCGTCGCCGATCTTGCCCATCACCAGCGGGCGAATGCCCAGCGGATCGCGGCAGGCGATCATCCGCTTCGGCGTCATGCAGATCAACGAGTAGGCCCCTTCGACCATCCGCAGCGCATCGACAAACCGGTCCAGCAGCGTGGGATAGCGGCTGGTCGCGATCAGGTGGATGATCACTTCGGTGTCTGAAGTGGAGTGGAAAATCGCACCCTTGCTGACCAGTTCGGCCTTCAGCGCCATCGCGTTGGAAATGTTGCCGTTGTGCGCGATGGAAAACCCGCCGCGCGCCAGATCGGCATGGAGCGGCTGGACATTGCGCAGGCCTTGCCCGCCGGTGGTGGAATAGCGGACGTGGCCCGATGCCATCTGCCCGGGCAGCTCCGCCAGCAGGGTCGCGTCTGAAAATACTTGCGCCACATGGCCCAGCCCGCGCCGGGCAAAGAACTGTTCGCCATCCCAGCTGACCATGCCGCAGGCTTCCTGCCCGCGATGCTGCAAGGCATGCAGGCCCAGCGCGGTGACCGCCGCCGCTTCGGGCGATCCGATCACCCCGAAAACGCCGCACTCCTCGCGCAGCTTGTCGCCGTCGAGATCTAGAAAGGGATCGGTAAAGTTCATGATGGTCCGCCCGCTGCGCAGCGCTGTGTGCGGGCCTTTGGCGTCCTTTCCCGGCGAAGGCAAGGCCCGCGCGCCCGGCTGTGCCGCGTAAACTGGAATAAGGTGTGATCGCCGCTTGCAATAAAAGAGTTGAACGTGATTGATGCGGTGATCGCACGAGGGGAGAATCACGACAATGCGCTGGATGCTGGGACCATTGGCCTTGATCGCGGGAATCGGGGCGGCGCAGGCACAGGTTGGGGCGCAATTGGCGACGCCGCAGCTCGCCACCGGGGAAGTGTTGCTGCATATCGAAACGGTCGGCGTGGCTCCGCCTGATGCGGCGACGGTGGGGATCACCGTGCAGGGCAGCGGGGCTGACGATGCCAGCGCGCGTACCGCCTTGAAGGCGGCGCGGTCGCGCGTGATGGCGCAGCTGGCCAAGCTGGGTGTGCCCGCCAATGCAGTCTCTGCGGGCGAGGTGACGGTCAATGAGGATTATGCTCTTGCTGTCGCCGCTTCTGTCGCTGCCGCCGGTGCATCTGAGGGCGCTGTCGCTGCTGCGGCCGAAGCTGGGGCGGCCGCTGCTGAGTATGCCGACGTAAGTGCGGCTACTGATGCTGATGTTGACGCTGCTCTTGCTGCCGCTGACGCTGCTGCCGCCGATGTCGCTGCGGAAGGGGTCGTTGATGCGATGGCGCTGCCTGACCTGATGAGTGACGCCGCCGCGCCCACCGCCCGCCGCGCCAACCAGACGCTGACCATCACCGTCACCGATCTGACCAGGCTGGCGGCGGTGGAATCGGTGCAAACGCTCAGCTCGGTGGGTGATGTGATACGGTACAGCCGCAGCCGCGCCAATTTCTACACCACTGATCCCAAGGCTGCCTATGGCCGCGCGGTGCAGCTCGCGCTGGCCAATGCCCGGACGGAGGCGGAGGCCTATGCCGCCGCGCTGGGCTACCGCGTGGTCCGCGTGGTCAGCGTCAGCAGCGCCAAGCCGGGGTTGAACTTGCCCGATGTGTTCGGCCTGATCGGCCGCGCCGATGCACGCGGTACGCCCGCACAGGACGAACTGAAGCGGCTGTCCGGATCGGTGATTGCCGGGGCGCAAATCGACTACGTGATCGCACCGAAATGAACCGGAAAGGAAAGACGATGAACCGTTTCATTCTGGCCGCGCTCGGCGGCTTTGCGCTCGCTTCTGCCACGACGCTCAGCGCGCAGCCGCTCGCGCCAGGTGAGATCGAACTGCACATCGAAGCGGTGGGGCACGTCGCGCCGGACACCGCCATCGTGCCGATTATTCTGGTTGGGACCGGCAAGGACGATATGGCGGCGGCGGCCAATCTCGATGCAAAGGGAGTTGCGCTGCTGGAGAGGTTGCGGAAGCTGGGGATCACAAAGGAAAAGGTTGAATTTGCTCGTGATGATGATCCGCGCTATGCCGAGGTGCAAGCCGCTGAAGTCGTCGCAAATGATCCTGCCTTTGAGGCTACGCGCGAAGCCGCATGTGCCGCCGCTGCGCCTTCTGACCTCGAATTCGCTGCATGTGTGAGCGGCCAAGGTGCGGCTCGCACCAGCACAATGGTCACGATCATCGTCGAAGACCTGACCAAGCTGAAAGGCGTCACCGCACTGGGCGGCGCGAACGACTATTATCCGGGCACGCAGATGTCCTTGTTCACCCGTGATCCGGCGGCCTCGAAAGCCAAGGCGGTCAGCGCAGCCTTGGCCACCGCCCGCGCCGAGGCGGAAACCTATGCCGCCGCCATGGGCTACCGCGTGGTGCGCGTGGTGCGGGTCAGCAATGCCAAACCGGCGCTGAACTTGCCCGATATCATGGGGTTGATTGGCGGGATCGCACTGCGCGGCCGGTCTGAGCGCGAGGAAATGCGCGGGGCAATCGGCGCAACCACCGCCGGGGCCGCCATGGATTTCGTAATCGCGCCGAAGTAGCTGCGCTTGCCAGCACAAATCGCAGCCCCTACATCGCGGGTCATGTTGCACAGCTGGGCTTGCCCGTGATCCTCTCCCCGTTCGAATGGACCATTGCCAAGCGCTATATGCTGCCGGGCAAGGGCGAGCGCTTTATCGCGCTGGTCGCCGGGATCAGCTTGGTCGCGGTGATGCTGGGCGTGGCCGCGCTGGTGATCGTGATGAGCGTGATGAACGGCTTCCGCGCCGAATTGCTCGACAAGATCGTCGGGCTGAACGGCCATGCGCTGATCCAAGGCTATGGCGGCCAATTGCAGAACTGGCGCGCGGTGCTGGCCGATGCCAAGGCGACGCCGGGGGTGACCAACGCCTCGCCATTGATCGAACAGCCGTTGCTTGCCACGCTGAACGGCCGGGTCGCGCCGATTCTGGTGCGCGGCAACACGGCGGAGGATATCGCCAAGCTGGCCCCCAAGGTCAAAATCGGCACCATCGGCGAACTGCAAGCCGGCGCGAATGTGGTCGCCATCGGTACGCAGCTGGCGATGAACCTGGGCGCGCGGGTCGGCGATACGATCACGGTGATCAACCCGCAGGGCCGCGCGACCCCGTTTGGCACCGTCCCGCGCCAGGTTGGCTACCGGATCGCGGCGCTGTTTGAAGTGGGCGTCTATGCCTTCGATGAAACCTTCGTGATCATGCCGATGGCCGATGCGCAGACGCTGCTGCTGACCGGCGACACCGTGGGGATCATCGAAGTGACCACCGAAGACGCCGATACCGTGGGCGAAACGATGGCCCCGCTGCGCCAGAAATATGCCGGACAGGCCGTGGTGAATGATTGGAAAACGATCAATTCCACGCTGTTTGAAGCGCTGGCGGTGGAACGCGTCGCGATGTTCGTGGTGCTGTCGATCATCGTGCTGGTGGCGGTGTTCAACATCCTGTCCAGCCTGATCATGCTGGTCCGCGCCAAGACGCGCGACATTGCGATCCTGCGCACGATGGGCGCAACCCGGCGCAGCTTGCTGAAGATCTTCGTCACCGCCGGGTTCCTGATCGGCGCGCTGGGGACACTGGCCGGGCTGCTGCTGGGGTTTGTATTCCTCTATTTCCGCCAACCGATCGTGCGGGGGATTGAATTCATCACCGGGCAAAATCTATGGGATCCGTCGATCCGGTTCCTGACCGAACTACCCAGCCGCAGCGACCCGAAGGAGATCATCGGCATTTCCATCATGGCGCTGGTGTTCAGCCTGCTCGCCACGCTGTATCCGGCGTGGAAAGCGGCGAGTACCGATCCGGTGCAGGTGTTGCGCTATGAATGATCCAGTCTTTCAGCTCACCGGCCTGACCCGCAGCTTTGAACAAGGCGGGGTGCGGATTGACGTGCTGCGCGGGATTGACTTGGCGGTGCAGCCGGGCGAGATCGTCGCGCTGCTGGGGCCGTCGGGCTCGGGCAAATCGACCATGTTGCAAGCCATTGGCCTGCTGGAAGGCGGATTTGGCGGACGGATCGCTATCGCCGGAGTCGATGCCTCCAGCCTGGAGGGCGATGATCGCACCACGCTGCGCCGCGACAAGATCGGCTTCGTCTATCAGTTTCACCACTTGCTGCCCGATTTCACCGCGTTGGAAAACGTGGTGATTCCGCAACTGGTGGCCAGTAAAAGCCACGCAGAGGCGCATGACCGCGCCAGCGAGCTGCTCGGCGCGCTCGGGCTGGCCGAACGACTGGGCCATCGCCCTAGCCAGCTTTCGGGCGGCGAACAGCAACGCGTTGCCGTCGCCCGCGCGCTCGCCAACCGGCCTGCGCTGGTGCTGGCGGACGAGCCAACCGGCAACCTGGACGAACAGACCGCTGACAAAGTACTCGGGCAATTTCTGGAACTGGTGCGCGGCCAAGGCAGCGCGGCCTTGGTGGCGACACACAACGAACGGCTCGCGCTGGGGATGGACCGCGTGGTCCGCTTGCACGAAGGAG
>JANORN010000193.1:0-4762 GCA_031415355.1 Novosphingobium sp.
CGCGCTGCTAAAGGTGCTGCCAATGGTGAGGAGGTGCTGGTCGATGGCCTGGCCGCCAATGCCGCCGAAGGCGCGCCGCTGCGGCTGCTGATCACCCGCAGCGCGATGGCCGAGCGCGGGCGGACCAAGCGCGCGCAGGCCCGCCCCAGCGAGCGCGCGCCCGCTCCCGCTCCCCCACTCGCCAAGGATCTCCAAGCCAGGACCGTCCGCGCGCTGCCCGATTGGGACGAGCTGTGGGGTGAGGCGTTCACGGGCGAGGTCGCCTTCGCGGGCGGCGCGCTGCGGTTTGAGCCGACCAGCGCGCTGACTGCGGTGGATATCGACGGCACCCTGCCCCCGCTCGCGCTGGGCCTTGCCGCCGTGCCGCCGCTCGCCGCCGCGCTGCGCCGGTTTGATCTGGGCGGAACCGTGGTGGTCGATTTCCCCACGCTGAGCACCAAGGCCGAGCGTCAGCAGATCGATGCCGCGCTGGCGGCCGCGCTGGCCGATTGGCCGCACGAGCGGCTGGCGATGAACGGGTTCGGGCTGGTGCTGCTGGTCGCGCGGCTGGAGCGGCCTTCGCTGCTGCACCGGCTGGCGTATGATCCGGTGGGGGCCGCCGCGCGGCTGCTGCTGCGCCGGGCCGAGGCGGTGACCGCGCCGGGCGTGCTGGAGTTGACCGCGCCGCAGCGGGTGCGCGATGCGATCACCCCCGCCTGGCTGGCCGAGCTGGCGCGCCGCAGCGGCCGCACGCTGACCTGGCGGATCGACAACACGCTTGCCCTGCCCGGCGTCTTCGCGCAGGCGCTGAACGCATGACTGCCTCCATCCGCAAATGCCCGTTGTGCCGCAAAGCCCGCAACGCACAGCACAGCCCGTTCTGTTCCAAGGCCTGCAAGGACCGTGATCTGCTGAACTGGCTGGCCGATGGCTATGCTGTGCCCGGCCCGCCCGCTGATATGGCCGACAGCGCGCCGGACGCGGGCGAGGACTAGCGGGCAGGCTAACTTCCCCCCTTGCCAACCCGCACCCGCTTCGCCATAGGCGCAGTCCAGCCGCGCGGCTGCCGGGAAACCGAACTTACGCCGCCATGCTGCCCGGGTAGCTCAGTTGGTAGAGCAGCGGATTGAAAATCCGCGTGTCGGCGGTTCGAATCCGTCCCCGGGCACCATTTCCCTATTCGCCAGCAACCGCCAAAGCTTGCAAAAACCCCAGAAATCTGCCAATAATCGCACCGGCCTAACCGCTGGTGCCCGCCATCGTTCGCCTACATGCAGGTGGATTTGGGGGCCTTTCGGGGGGCCTTTTGAAAAGGCTCAATTTGAAAGGCCCCCAAATGGCACTGACTGACACCGCAATCCGCGCGCTGAAGCCCGGCCCCAAGGATTACAAGGCCACCGACGAAAAGGGCCTCTATCTGCTGGTAACGCCAACCGGCGGGCGGCTGTGGCGGCTGAAATACCGCTCGCCCGGCGGGGTGGAACGCAAATTATCGCTGGGCGGCTATCCCGACGTAAGCCTTAAAGACGCCCGCGACCTGCGCGACGACGCGCGCAAGCTGCTGGCCAGCGGTATCGATCCAGCCGAAAAGAAGCGCCGCGACCGCCACGCGGCCAAGGTTAGCGCAGCCAATTCCTTTTCGGCTGTCGCGCAGTCCTATATCGACAAGGCCAAGCGCGAAGGCCGGGCCTTTGCCACCACCGGCAAGCAGGAATGGCTGCTGAAACTGCTGGACCGCACGTTAGGCCAGCGCCCGGTGGCGGAAATCGAGCCGTTCGAAATGTTGGAGGCCGTGCGGCGCTATGAAACCACGGGCCGCACTGAAGCGGCGCACCGCGCGCTGCAATTCGCCAGCCAAGTGTTCCGCTATGCCATCGCCAATCAAATGGCCAAGTCCGATCCGACCCGCGATCTGCGCGGCGCGCTGACAAGCCATAAGGCCAAGCACCATGCCGCAATTCTGGAGCCTAAGCTGGCAGGCGAACTGCTGCGCGCGATGGATGGCTATGAAGGCAGCCCGGTGACGCAACTGGCCTTGCAGCTATCAGCGCTGCTGTTTGTGAGGCCGGGCGAATTGCGCCACGCCGAATGGGCCGAGTTTGATATGGAAGCGGCAGTCTGGCGCATTCCAGCCGAAAAAATGAAGGGGCGGCTGGAACACGTTGTGCCGCTGGCCACGCAATCGCTGGCCTATCTGGAAACACTGCACGGATTGACCGGCGATGGCAAATTCGTGTTCCCTTCGATCCGCACCCCTGCCCGGCCCATGTCGGAAAACACCGTCAACGCGGCCTTGCGGCGGCTGGGCTATACCAATGACGATATGACGGCGCACGGTTTCCGCGCCATGGCCAGCACGCTGCTAAACGAATCCGGCAAGTGGTCGTCCGATGCAATCGAGCGGGCACTGGCGCATAAGGACAAGGACGAAGTACGCGGGGCCTATCATCGCGGAAAACATTGGGAAGAGCGGGTTGAAATGGCGCAATGGTGGGCGGACTATCTCAATGTTTTGCGAAGCGGTGCGGAAGTTGTTCCCTTGTTTGCGCAGCCCAGGCCAGCCGCAGCGGGCTAAGCACTTGCCAGAAGCGGGCATTTACCCGAGCGTGCCCGGATGACGCGCGTATTCGCCATGATCGTACCAACGAACGCCAGTGCCATCGCGGCAGCAACCGGCTGGATTGAGACCGTGCTCACCGGCCCGGTCGCCACTGGCCTTGCCACGTTGGCGATTGCCGGGGTCGGATTTGGATTGCTTGCCGGGCGGATCGCGGTGCGGCGAGCGGTGCAGGTGGTCTTGGGGTGCTTCATCCTGTTCGGCGCGCCAGTGCTGGTGCGGGAGTTGACAGGGGTTTTGCGAGGCAACAGCGTAGCGGTGCTGGACATGGCGAACGGCCCACCGGTCAGCCCGCCACCTGCTCCGCGCCAGCCGCCGGGCGGCGATCCCTACGCCGGGGCGGCGGTGAGGGTGGATCAAATCTACAAGGCAGCGCCTCAATAAACAACATAATGCTAAATCAATTTGAAATCGCGATCATTGCTGACATAAATAATAAAATTACCGCATTTCCCGTAACCGATTCTTCTGCCATCAATTTCTAAGATAATATCTTCTCCAAATTCATTCGTGGGTATTGATATTACCCTTCCTTTGGCCTGAACTAAGCGATTTTGAATTTCCTTTAGTCTATTCCAAGATTCATCTGGTACTGAAAGATTGATGCATTTGCCCGATGCAGTCCGCACTTCAACGACTCGTCCATGCTCCCCTGCCTTGGCAGATGCGACTCCCCTAACTTCGCAATCACTTAGGCTTTCGCAAGCATCGAAGTTATCGGTTCTTACAAGAGAGGCAGCGCAACCGCCGAAAAATGTAAAAGAAGCACCAATAACTAGAAGCCTTATCATTTTTTGCACACCCTATCTGCTAAGGACGCCGAAGGCCCAGGGTCCGGACGGGATTCCCAAGCTTGCATGTTATCGACGAGATCTCCTCGCTCCGAAGCGCTAAGTGGTGGGCCTTCGATAAGTCGAACCCGATAAGTATCGTTTGGCATGGCTCGTATCGTAAATGTTCGGTCCTTTGTCATGACTCCTGCCACTCCACCTGCTGAACGTTGAGCGACATTGTCATCTCTTGGTCCCGGATGCTGTTCGAGACCATTGCCATGACTGTGTGCACCATTGCTCCCAGCTGGAAGAGCTGCCATTGTCCCAGTCTTTATCGGCGGTCCATCCGGACAACTAACCTCGGTCCACTTCATCTTTCGTTCGGCAATTATATACTTGACTTAGCAGGCCACAAGGCCGATACGGGTTTCAGCAAGGAAGCCCGCCATGAATATCAATATCACCGCCCCCATGTTCCACGACGAAGCCAAGGCTCTTGCGCACTTGGAAGCTTCGCGTTGGCCTAATGGTGCAACTTGCCCCCATTGCGGTTCGGATCGTGTCCGCAAGATGGAAGGCAAGACGCAAACAGGCATGTTCCTTTGCAACGATTGCCGCGACAAGTTCACCGTTCGCACCGGCTCGGTTATGGAGCGCAGCCACGTTCCTTTGCACAAGTGGCTGCTGGCAACTCACATCATGGCCGCTTCAAAGAAGGGCATGAGCGCAAGCCAAATGGCCCGTATGATCGGCGTCACCTACAAGACCGCGTGGTTCCTCTGCCACCGTATTCGCGAAGCTATGGATTGCGACACCGGCCCCCTTGGCGGTCCTGATCGCGTTGTCGAAGCCGATGAGACCTATGTCGGCGGAAAGGCCCGCAATCGTGCCACCCGCAAGCCTGCCCCTAAGAAGGCGGTTGTGGCGCTGGTTGAACGCGACGGCAAGGCTCGCAGCTTCCACGTTGCCAACGTCAACGCAAAGGACGTTCGCGCCCTTGTCGTTACCAACATCGACCGCGCCAGCGCACTTATGACCGATGAAAGCCCTATCTACACCCGCATGGGTAAAGAGTTTGCCTATCACGGCACGGTCAATCATTCCGCTGGCGAGTACGTCACCCTTGGCGGCTTCAAGCACAGCAACACCGCTGAAAACTTCTTCTCGATTTTCAAGCGCGGCGTGATCGGCACCTATCACCACATGAGCGAAGCGCACCTTGGCCGCTACTGCCGCGAGTTCGATCTGCGCTACAACACCCGCGATATGACGGACGGCGAGCGCGCTGCTGTCATTGTAAAGGGTATGGAAGGCAAGCGACTTACCTATCGGCGGCTTGATCGACTCGCCGCCTAAGTCCACAACGCCCGCACTTCCAGTTGGGGAGCGCAGG
>JANORN010000194.1:0-8658 GCA_031415355.1 Novosphingobium sp.
TTGCCGCCCGCCGCTCCGGCCAGCGCCTCAGCCAGCAAGTCGGCCTCGGGCAAGGCCCGGTCGATCAGGATGGTGCGCGGCGGAGGTACCTCTTCATAAAACTGCGCGAGGAAGCTGGTCATCACCTCCTCCGCGCTCAGCCCCTCGGTATGGCTGGGGAAGAAGGCGCGGTGGCCCCAGTTCTGGCCGCCGCGAATGAAGAACGCCTGCACCCCGAACTGCCCGCTGCGTTCGGCAATCGCGAACACATCCGCGCTGCCCACGCCTTCGGCATTGATAGCCTGGCTGCCCTGAATGAAAGTCGCCGCGCGCAGCCGGTCACGCAGGATCGCGGCAGTTTCGAAATCAAGATTGGTCGCCGCCGCCTCCATCTGCGCACTCAGCTTGGCTTGGACCGCGCCGCTCTTGCCGCCAAGGAAGTCCTTGGCCTCGCTGACCAGTTCGGCATAGCCGGCCGCGTCGATCCGGCCCACGCAGGGCGCGGAGCAGCGCTTGATCTGGTACAGCAGGCACGGCCGGTCGCGGCGGCTGAAAAAGCTGTCGGTGCAGGACCGCAGCAGGAACAGCTTTTGCAGCGCGTTGATCGTGGTGTTGACCGACCCAGCGCTGGCAAACGGGCCGTAATAATTGCCCTTGGCCTTGCGCGCGCCGCGATGCTTGGTGATCCGGGGAAAGTCATGCTCGGCGCGCAGCAGGATGAACGGAAAGCTTTTGTCATCGCGCAGCAGCACGTTGTAAGGCGGGCGATAGCGCTTGATCAGCTGCGCCTCCAGCAGCAACGCCTCGGCCTCGCTGTTGGTGGTGACGATGGTCATCGCGCGGGTCTGCGCCACCATCCGCTTCAGCCGCAGCGGCAGGCGCTCCACCTGCACATAGTTCGCCACGCGGTTTTTCAACGCGCGCGCCTTGCCGACATACAGCACATCGCCGCGCGCATCGAGCATCCGGTAGACCCCGGGCTTGGGCTTCAACGTCGCCTGCACTTCGCGGATCGCGGCCACGCCCAGCGCCAGGTCAGGCTGGCTGCCCTGCATGGTATAAGTTGCCCGGTCCTCGTTGAACCGGTCGGAACTGTTAGGTTGATCGGGGCGGCCGGCTTTGGTCATGGGATCAGTAATGATAGCGGCACTGGGCGATTTCCAGTGCCTGGGTGACGCCGCTGCCGGTTACCCGATAGACCAGCCGGTGCTCGCGATCGATCCGCCGTGACCACCAACCCGAGAGATTTCCGCGCAAAGCTTCAGGCTTGCCCGTCCCACGAAACGGATCGCGACGACTTTCCGCGATAAGCCGATTGAGTTTGCCAAAAAGCTGTTCTTCGGTTTCGCCAAGCAAAACATAATCGTCCCACGCTGTGTGAAAAAAAACGACCTTCACAAATCGATCAGTTCGTGTTCCTCGCCCTCACCTGCTTCCAACCCGCGCACCGCTTCCAGCAAACGGGCAGCATTGGCCGGTGAGGACAGAAGATAGAGTGTTTCCTCGATCGACTCCCAATCGCTTTCGGAGAGGATTACAACATTCTCGCCGCGCTGCCGCGCGATTTTCATGGGCGCGCGTGATTCAACCACACGGTCGAATATGGCCTTGAGGTTGTTGCGGGTGTTGGAAAAGGTTTCGACTAGCATGCTAAATTGATGCACAACATTCTGTACAATGTCAAGCCGATTGACGCCCCTCCCCCATCTGTTACGCTCTCACCCCACGGCCCCTTCAGCGGGCACAGCGAGAGGGGATCAGGTTGCGGCAACTCCAGGGCATGGACGCCAGCTTTGTTGCGCTGGAAACGCGTAATTCGCCGATGCATATCGGGTCGATCCTGATCTACAATCCGGAAACTGCGCCGGGCGGGTTCGTGCGCTATAAAGATATTCTGCGGTTTTTTGAAAGCCGGATGCAGCTGTCCAAAACCATGCGCCAGCGGCTGGTGCGGGTGCCGTTTGATCTGGACTATCCCTACTGGATTGAAGACCCTGAGTTCGATCTGGAATACCACGTACGCCACGTGGCGCTGCCCAAGCCGGGCGACTGGCGGCAGTTGTGTATTCAGGCCGCACGGATTTTCGCACGGCCGCTCGATCTGACGCGCCCGCCGTGGGAATTTACCGTGGTGGAAGGGCTGGACAAAGTCCCCGGCGTTGCCCCCGGATCCTTCGCGATGGTCACCAAGGTGCATCATTCGGCGATTGACGGAATGTCCGGCATCGATCTTATGGAGGCGCTGCACACGCTTGATCCCAACGCTCCGCCGCCGAACCAGCCCGATCCGTGGCAACCGGAGCCGGTGCCCAATATCGTTACGCTGCTGGGCAAATCGTGGCTGAACAGCATCACCAATCCGGCGCGGCAATTGGATGTTGCGGCGCGCGCAATTCCGGGACTGGCTAAGGCGATCAAGGGCCTCGCCGCCAAAGACTTCAAAATTCACGGCGAAATGCTTGCCCCGCGCACGCGGTTTAACGCGGTGATTTCCGCCGGGCGCGTAGTGGAAGGGCGTTCGTTTGCATTGGCCGATATCAAGGCGATCCGCGCGCTTGATCCGGGCTGCAAGGTCAACGACGTGTTTCTGGCGATCATCGGCGGGGCGCTGCGCAAGTACCTGCTGGCCAAGAATGATCTGCCGGACAAGACGCTGACCGCAATGGCGCCAATCTCGGTCCGTTCGGGCGGCGAAAAAGGCGATATGGGCAACCAAGTTGCCGCGATGATCGCGCCGCTGGGCACGCACATCGCCGATCCGGTCGAGCGGCTGGGCTATGTCCATTCGCAAACGGTCAATTCCAAGGCGATGACCGACGCAATCGGCGCGCGCAACATGACCGAGATGAGCAAGGTCTCGCCCGCGCTGTTCATGGCGCTGGGCGCACAGCTTTATACCCGGCTGGGCCTGGCCAACCGGGTCGGCCCGCCGTTCACCACCGTCGTGACCAACGTGCCCGGCCCGCCGGTGCCGATCTATTCCACCGGCGCGCGGCTGGAAAGCATGATGGGGCTGCTGTGCCTGACCGACGGCATGGGGCTGGGCCATGTGGTTCAAAGCTATTGCAAGGAAGCGACAATTTCCTTCACTGCTTGCCGCAAGTTGCTACCCGATCCGGAATTCTACGTGGCCTGCCTTGAGCAAAGCTTCGCCGAATTCCGCGATGCTGCCTTGAAACTTTCTGCGTCCGATCCCGTTACCAAGCCGACGACGCCAGCCAAAGCAGCGCATTCTGCCCCGGTTAAGGCCGGCAAAGCCACACCGGCTGCCAAAGCAGCGAAGCCTGCCAAGCAACCCGCGGCAAAGTCCAAAAGGCCTGCTGCAAAATCCACTGCCAAGCCCCGAAAGGCCGCACCCAAATGACTGCAACCACCGCCAATCGCGCCGCGATGAACCTTGAAGCCCGCCCGCCGCACCGCTTGCTGGCGCTGGCAGAGGGCCGCGCGGTGTTTGAACTCGCAGCATTCTATGCCACCCGCCACCTGCTGTCGGCCCTGCCGCGCGGTGATGGCCATCCGGTGCTGGTGTTGCCGGGCTTCCTCGCGTCAGACAGCTCGACCGCGCCAATGCGGCGGTTGCTGAAGGACTTGGGCTATGCGGCATATGGTTGGGATTTGGGCCGCAATGTGCGGGTCGATCTGGCGCGGGTGCGGCAGATGGAAGACCTGCTGAAATCGATCCACGCCGATACGGGCCGCAAGGTCTCGATCATCGGTTGGAGCCTGGGCGGGGTATTTGCACGCGAACTGGCCAAGCTGCACCCCGAACTGGTGCGGCAAGTGATCTCACTCGGCAGCCCGATCCACGATGATCGCCGCCACACCAATGCCAGCCGCCTGTTCGAATTTCTCAACGGCAAAGAGCCCGAGCCGCTGAAAGAAGGCCACTTTGCGGATCTGGACCTGGCCCCGCCGGTGCCGACCACTTCGATCCTGACCCGCAGCGACGGGATCGTCCACTGGCGCGGATCGGTGCAGTATCCCGATTCCGGCCACGCGCAGACCGAAAATATCGAAGTCCGCGCCAGCCACTGCGGATTGGGCGTAAACCCCAGTGTGATGGTCGCGCTGGCCGACCGGTTGCAGCAGCCCGAGGATGGCTGGAAGCCGTTCAAGCCGTCACTGGCGAACCGCTGGATGTTCCCGCAACGCAAACTGCATTGAAATGCCGAGAGTTCCTACCCGTTTTTGACGAAGGTCACAAATGGCGAGGTGGCAGGCGCGAAACGACTGACGGAGGGGTTATGGCGCCGGCGTTGGTACCCCTCCGTCTGGCCCTGCCGGGCCATCCACCTCCCCGTTTGCGCCATTCGGCGAAAACGTGAAGGATTAAGCAAGGTCAGGTTCCTTCCCATTTTTCCCTGAGCTTGTCGAAGGGGCAAATGGGGAGGTGGCGCGGCCGCAGGCCGTGACGGAGGGGTTCTGGCGGCGAGGCTAAAACCCATCCGTCTCGCCCTTCGAGCGATCCACCTTCCCATTTGTGACCTTCGTCAAAAATGGGAAGGATCATTTGCCCTCAAAACTGCTTGCGCCACTCCACCGCCACGAACCGTCCGCGCGGATCGAGGTAATCGGGTTGATAGCTGAGTGGCACCACGCCAGCGCCATCGGTCACGCGTTGCCGCGTGCCCAACACATTATCGATGCGCAACGCAATCCGTGAGCCTTTGAGGAACGGCAGCGTTTTGATCAAACCGGTTTGCTGATCCAGCGCCACGAACGCGCGCAGATCGAACCCGAACAGGCCGCCGAAGCTGAGGTCGCTTGATCCCGGCAGGCCGCTCGCGCGGATGCGGGTGGGCGCGGTGTAACGTCCAGTCAGCCGCAGACCGAGCCCCTTACGGAAAATCCCGGCGTCAAGCTCCAGCGCATGACGCGCAACGCCGCCGCCAGATAAGGCATCACCGTTCAGCAGATCGAGCACGGGGCTACCCGGTGCAAGCAAGACCTGCTCGCTGATCCGGTAAGTATGATAGAGACCGAAGTTCCAGCGGCCCTGGCTGCCACCGCCGAACATCGCCATCATCCCCGGCGGACCACCGCCACCACCGGGACCACGCGGGCCGGCACCTGGCCCTCCGCCCGGTCCAGCACCAGGACCACCCGGACCGCCACCACCAGGCCGTCCGCCACCAGGCATCCCGGCTCCCGGCCCCGGCGCAGCCTTGCCGACGGTGCCCGACAGGTTCAGCCCCCAACGCAGTCGCTCGCTGGTTTGATTGGCGAGCGTAATCGGGCGACGATCAATTGACAGCAGCCGCCCGCTGGCATCACGCTCCACCCGTGCCGCATAGGCCGCTTCGATCGCCGGGGTCAGCAGCGGAAAGCCCGCCGTTACGTCGCTCGAACGGTTGCGAAAATACTCGCCGATCAGGTTCGAATTGCTGAGGAACGGCAATTGCCAGTTGGCCGAAAACTTCAGATCGCGCTGTTCTTCCGCGCGCAACAACGGGTTGCCGCCGCCGGTCACGGTCACCAGCACTGTTTCGCCGCGGGTAAAATCATAAACCGCGACGTTGAACGACTGCGCAAGGGGAGCACCGAGCTGGCTGATCGAGGGTGCTTCCTGATTGGCAATATAGCTGGCCTGCAAATTGAGCTTCTCGGTCGGTGCCCAGGTCAGCCCGACGCCCCAGTCGTTGATCGCGCCAAAATCGGACACTTGGCTGAGATTGGCGCTAACGTTGACCGTCAAATCGCCCAGCCCCGCACCGAACCGTTCGCGGCGGCTGGTCAGCGGCACCGCCAGATTGATCCCGCCCTGCACCCGGAGCCGACCGAGCGAGACCGGGCCGGTGCCAGAGCGCGAATCCTCACTGGTAAAATCGATCCACGTCGTCCCTGCCTTCACCGTCAATGCCGCCGCCCCCGCAGGCACTCGGAATGGCTCGCCAGACAGTGTGAGCAGGCTTTCGATCCGTTCGGAATTGTTCTCCGCCCGGTCAAACCCGGCGTCTTGCAAGGTTGGCAAAGGCCCGCTGATCGGCAGCGTCCCCGCCAGGGTAGCCGCAACCAGCGCGGTGGTGTCGCTGCGTCGATCAATCAGCGTGACGGATTCAGAATGGGTATAGTCCAACGTTGCCGCGAACAGCCACCGCCCGAAATTGGTGTTGAGTCCGGCCCCGCCGACCGCCAAAATCGAGCGGTTCGCCTGCTCCAACGGATCAGGCAGCGCGCGCAATGCAGTCGGCGCCCCGATCCCCGGCCCGGTCAGCTGCACCAGATCAAGCCCGGACAGGCTGGTACTGTCAGCCACGTTGATTCCACCGCTGAAGCTTAGCGAGCCGCCCTGCCCCTTATCGCCCAGCCCGGCAGCCCAGCTGGTATTGAGATCGAACGAGCGCGCATCGGCGATCAGCGTCCGGAATGCCGCCGGATCGCGGTCAATCGCCACGCTGGGCACACTGCCCGGGGTCTGAATAATCGGTCGCTCGGCCTCGGTCAGCGGGGTGGTGTCCCCCGCTGAAACGGTCAGGTTGAAGCGGTTCGGCCCGGCAATCTGGAGCAGCGAGCCCTCAACCTCCAGCTGCGAACTGCCCCCGGCCCACGGCTGGCGATAGTCGAATTCCACCGCGCGGCTGGAATAGTTGTCCTTCAGGATGAAGTTGATCACGCGCTGATCGGCGGGGAAACCATAACGCAGCGCCACTTCCTCAGGCAGCACCTCGACTCGCTTGATCGCTTCTGGTGAAAAATTGCGCAGTTCGCGGAAGTTGGCGATCCGCTGGCCATTCAGCAGGATCACCGGCTGTCCGCCCCCGCGCCCCCGGCCCGAGCCCGTCTGCGGAGCCAGCGCGGCGAGCAGATCGGTCAGCGAGGAGGCACCGTAAGCGGCAATCTCCGCCTCGTTCAAAGTCAGCACCGGGGCTTGCGCGGCATCGACCTGGCCCTTGATCCGGGTGGCGATGACCAGAATTTGTCCGCGTTCCAGCGGGGCAATCGTTTCCTCATCCGCCGCTGCGTCGGATTGCGGTGCGGGGTCGGTGCCGGGCAGCGGCGCAGTGGATTGCGCGAAGGCCGGATTGGCCACCAGCAGCCAGGGCAGGGTCGCGGCGCAGAGCAAGGACTTGTTCACGGGAAACCTTTTGAATTGTATCGACGGTCAACGCTGCCCTCTTCCCGCGTGTTGCCTGCGCGAAGCCGCGCCGCATGGCAAGCGCACACCCCGTAACAAAGTGTCGCAGCGCCGCGCAATTCGACGGGCCGCTGACCAGCACCGACCGGTGGCTTGGGCTTTTCATTTGACCGTTTCGCGGCTATGGCGCGGCCACTCAAATTTGGACAACAACGGATTTCACGGTCGGATGGCGAAAGAAGAGCTTCTTGAGATGCGCGGACAGGTGGTTGAACTGCTGCCCAATGCCATGTTCCGCGTCCGGCTTGAAAACGACCATGAAATCCTAGGCCACACCGCCGGCAAGATGCGCAAGAACCGCATCCGCGTGCTGGTGGGTGATGAAGTGCTGGTCGAACTGACCCCCTATGATCTGACCAAGGGCCGGATCACGTATCGCTTCATGCCAGGTCGCGGCGGGCCCGGCTAGCTTGGCTGAACCAACGCTCGTCCTCGCCTCTTCTTCGCCCCGCCGCCGCGAACTGCTCGCGCGGATCGGGATCGTACCTGCGCGGTCCGTCAGCCCCGAAATCGACGAAACCCCGCTCCCCGCTGAACTGCCGCGCGCCTATGCGCTGCGGCTGGCTACGGCCAAGGCGCGGGCGGTTCCGCGCGGGCCCGGCGAGATTGTGCTGGCGGGGGATACCACCGTTGCGCTCGGCCGCCGGATCCTGCCCCCGGCTGATACCGAGGCGGTCCAGCGCGGCCTGCTGAGCAAGCTGTCCGGGCGGCGGCACCAGTGCATTTCGGCGGTCTGCGTGATCGACGCGAGCGGACACGAGCGCACGCGGCTGGTGGAAACCATCGTCAGCTTCAAACGGCTGAGCGCGGATGAGATCGACGCTTATATCGCCAGCGGCGAAGGACTGGGCAAGGCCGGCGGCTATGCCATCCAGGGCCGCGCCGAGGCCCTGATCCGCTCCATCACCGGCAGCCATTCCGGCGTCATGGGCCTGCCCTTGTTTGAAACCCGGGCGCTGCTGCGCGCGGCGGGGTTGGCGCTTGGCTGAATGGCAGATCGAAGCCGGGATCGGGGAGCACCGCGCGGTGCTGGTCGAACATGGCCGGGTGATCGCCGCGCGGCTGGACTGGCCCGGCGGGCTGGCGGCGGGCGCGGTCATCGATGCCGTGTTGATCGCGCGCGCCAGCGGCCAGCCGCGCGGCACCGCGCGCGCTGCTAAAGGTGCTGCCAATGGTGAGGAGGTGCTGGTCGATGGCCTGGCCGCCAATGCCGCCGAAGGCGCGCCGCTGCGGCTGCTGATCACCCGCAGCGCGATGGCCGAGCGCGGGCGGACCAAACGCGCGCAGGCCCGCCCCAGCGAGCGCGCCCCGGCCCCCGCCCCACCACTCGCGAAGGTACTTCAAGCCAAGACCGTCCGCGCGCTGCCCGATTGGGACGAGCTGTGGGGTGAGGCGTTCTCCGGCGAGGTCGCCTTCGCGGGCGGCGCGCTTAGATTTGAGCCGACCAGCGCGCTTACCGCAGTGGATATCGACGGCACCCTGCCCCCGCTCGCGCTGGGCCTTGCCGCCGTGCCGCCGCTCGCCGCCGCGCTGCGCCGGTTTGA
>JANORN010000195.1:0-3089 GCA_031415355.1 Novosphingobium sp.
GGCACCACCAGATACTTCTCTCCGGTCCGCCGCGCGTTGTAGACGCTGACGGCTTCCTTGGTCAGCATGTCCGCGAGCGAACCGCGCATGGCGTAGTGGCTGGCGAAGGTCGTGGTCAGGTCCTTCGCCACGCGGGCGCGCATCCGGCCGACGATTTCCATGCCGGCCTTGGCCATGAACGGGGTCAGCAGCCAGCCCGAGAGGTCCCAGGTCAGGCCGAAGGCGCGGTTGAGCACCGTCGGCCCGATATCGAGCGCGCCGTAGATGTAGACCTTCTTCGCCTCGCTTGAGCCATAGCGGCTGAATGCGGCGCCCCGGCTGGCGGCGGCTTCCATTGCGGTCAGGACTTGCCCGGCCAGCGTGCCGCCACCAATCGGATCGAACCCCAGCATGGCCTTGGTTTCGGCGATGGCATCGATCAGCTTGGGCATGAAATCGGCGTCGGTCATGTTCAGCACGTGGGTTGCACCAAGGCCCTTGAGCAGCGCCACTTGCTCCGCGCTGCGGACGATATTGACCAGTGGCACCCCGTCTTCCAGGCAGATCTTGACCAGCATCTGGCCCAGGTTGCTGGCGGCGGCGGCGTGGACGATCCCGGTATAGCCTTCGAGCTTCATCGTTTCGACAAAGCCCAGCGCGGTCATCGGGTTGACGAACGAACTGGCGGCCTGTTCGGCGCTGGCCTCCACCGGTAGGCACATCGCGGCATCGGCATAAGCGTAAGTGGCGTAGGCCGAGCCTGGGACACAGGCGACGCGCTTGCCCAGCAGCGCTTCCGCCCCGTCGCCCGCTGCAACCACCATGCCGGCGGCTTCATTGCCGGCCGGCATCGCCATGCCGTGGCGTGCCTTCATCGCGCGGGTGGCATTGGCGGGCATCTGCGCCACGACTTTGCCGGGGGCGTAGACTGCGTTTTCCGTGTCAGCCGAGGCGAACAGCAGGCCGAGGTCGGAGGGATTGATCGGGCTGGCTTCGACTTTGACTAACACCTGTCCGGGCTTGGGCACATCCCAGGTCTTGTCGTTGAGCTGCAAGGTCAGGGTGCCGTCTGCATCAAGCTGCGTGGTCAGCTGCTGGCCGGTGTAGGTCATGGTTCTCTCCCGAGTTTGGCGAATCTGGGCCGCAGTGGGCGGCGTTGCAGTTTGCAACCTATACGCTTCCCCCAACCCGTCCACCCTGAGCTTGTCGAACGGCTGCTTTTTCTTTTTGCGGGTTGCAGGATCGGGCTTCGACAAGCTCAGCCTGAGCGGGGCTGGGGACCATCGTCAGGATAAGTCGCGTTGATAAAATACAGCCCTTGCGGCGGCGCATTCAGCCCCAGCGCAGTGCGATCGCGCGCGGCGAGTGCCTCGGCCAGCTGTTCCTCGCGCCACCGGCCCATCCCGACCAGCGCGATGCAGCCGACCATCGAGCGGACCTGATGGTGCAGAAAACTGCGCGCTGCGGCGTGGATGTGTACTTCATCGCCGACCCGCTGCACGTCCAGCCGGTCCAGCGCCTTGACCGGGCTGGCCGACTGGCAATGGACCGAGCGGAATGTGGTGAAATCATGCAGCCCCACCAGCACTTGCGCCACACGCTGCATCGCCGCCACATCCAGCGGCTGCGCGATCTGCCAGGCGCGGTTCAAGTTCACAGTCAACGGTGCGCGGCGGTTGACGATCCGGTAGCGGTATTCACGGCCCGTGCAGGAAAACCGCGCATGCCAGTCATCGGGTTTGGCTTCGCAGGCCAGCACCGCAATCGGGGCCGGGCGCAGATAATGGTTCAGCGCCTCCATCAGCCGGAACGGGGCAATATCTTTCGCCACCTCCACATGCGCGCGCATCGCCATGGCATGGACCCCGGCATCGGTGCGCCCGGCGGCGTGAAACGTCACCGTCTCGCCGGTCACAGCCTGGACAGCGTCCTCCACCGCCTGCTGCACTGTCGGCTGGTCCGGTTGGCGTTGCAGGCCCGCAAACGGTGTGCCGTCGAATTCCAGGGTCAGCGCGAAGCGGGTCATGCGGTGGCCCTAGCGGTTCGCGCTGGACCGGTCGATAAGGTAACAAAGTTCCCCATGAAACGCCCCCATTTTGTCACCTTACGTCACCTTATGAGAGCTTTGAGATTGCCACCGTTTGCGTCAAAACGCCCTTCTTCGAGGTGTGGCAATGCGAGGGCACGACGATGGGCGTTCGCGCTTGAGGCGGATTTTGCATTTGCGGATAACTGCAAATGCAATCCTACATTGCAAGGGCAACCTTCAGGCAATCCGGGTGTCGGCAGGCACAGCGCGCCCCCGCAACAATTCTTCCGCAACCATCGCAGGCCGCCCAGCGCGCTGGATCAAGGTCGGTCGGATAGCGCCGTGGCCGCAGGCGATGGTCAGCTGGTTATCCAGCGTTATGCCGGGTATCCCATTTGCATCGATCACTTCGCAAGCCAGCACCCGGTAGCGCTCGCCGTCCAGTGCAAACCAGGCGGCGGGGGCGAAGGCGCGAACCTGACGTTCGACCTGCCAGGCGCTTTGGGCAAAATCCAGCCGGGTTTCGGCCTTGTCGATCTTTGCGGCGTAAGTCACGCCATCCTCCGGCTGCGGCAGTTCGGCGTGGCTGGGCAGGTCCGCCAATACCTCCACCGTCAAGCTCCCGCCAATTTCGGCGAGCTCTGCGGTCAATTCCCGCGCAGTCGTCGCCACGACCGGCACCTTGGCTACCGCCAGCATCGGTCCGGTATCCAGCCCGGCCTCCATCCGCATGATTGTGACCCCGGTTTCCGCGTCCCCAGCCAGAATCGCCCGGTGGATCGGCGCGGCACCGCGCCAGCGGGGCAGCAGGCTGGCGTGGATATTCAGGCAGCCCAGTTTCGGCGCATCCAGCACGGCTTGCGGTAGGATCAGGCCATAGGCGGCGACCACCGCGATATCCGCGCCCAGCGCAGCAAACTCGGCCTGCGCCTCGGCATTGCGCAGCGATACCGGGTGCCGCACCGCGATCCCCAGTTCCTCGGCCTTGCGTTGGACGGGGGAGGGCTGGAGCTGCTTGCCCCGGCCTGCTGGGCGTGGAGGTTGGGTGTAGGCCGCGATGACGTCGTGGCCTGCTTCGACC
>JANORN010000196.1:0-1527 GCA_031415355.1 Novosphingobium sp.
ATCGGCGAAGGGTTCGTCGAAGATCCCGGCCAGTGCCTCCACCGCTTCGAAATCATCGGGCGAGACGCGCCGCTCGCGATGATCCGTGCCGAATTGTTGTGCCACTGCGCGGGCATAGCCGGTCTCATCCAGCTCGGGCACATCGAAGCCGATACTGCACGTCTTGACCGGACTGCCGCTCGCCTCGGCCATCAATGCGACCACGCTGGAGCTATCAACCCCGCCTGACAGGAACGCGCCCAGCGGTACGTCTGACACCATCCGCGAGGTAACCGCCTGGCGCAACAGATGCAGCAGCTCCGCTTCCAGATCGGCCGCCTTGCTGGTGTTGCGCTCAGCAAACGAGACATCCCACCACTGCACCGGTCGGGGCAGTGGTGCATCATGGCGCAGCAGCAGGCTGTGCCCCGCGGGCAGCTTGGCCACGCCGCTCAGGATAGACCGGTGGTCGGGGACATAGCCCCATGCCAGATAGTCTTCGATCGCCAGCGGGTCGATCTCGCGCCGCAGCAGCGGATGCGCCAGCAGGCCTTTCAGCTCGGACGCGAAGGCCAGGCTGCCATCGCTAAGCTGGGCATAGAACAGCGGCTTTACCCCCAGCCGGTCGCGCGTCAGAAACAGGCTACGCGTGCGCTGGTCATAGATCGCGAAAGCGAACATGCCGTGCAGCCGCGTCAGACACTCAGGCCCCCAGCGCTGCCACGCCGCCAAAATGACCTCGCTATCGCCATCGGTGCGAAACTGCGCGCCGCTAGCCTGCAATTCCCGGCGCAGCTCGCGGAAATTATATATCTCACCGTTGAAGACCAGCATCGCGGAACCGTCGCTGGCCGCCATCGGTTGCGGTGATCCGGCAACGTCGATGATCGACAAGCGGCGGTGCCCCAGCCCGACCCCGGGCGCAGTCCAGACCCCGGCACCATCAGGGCCGCGATGCGCCAGTGCATCGCACATCCGTTCGACCCGAGCCGGGTCCACCGGCTTGGGCGTGGAAAGATGAAAGATGCCTGCAATTCCGCACATGGATCAAGCGCCTAGCGAATGGAGGCCGCGCGGTCCATCCACTGATCGAGTGGACCGCTGGCCTGGCGAAAGGCGGACAGCGCCGAACTGGCGGGCGCAGCACCGCTTTCTTCGGCAGAGAGGATCAGCAGCAGTGTCGGGCGCGGGCGCAACAGGATGCGGTCTGCCATATTGGCCAGCTTGAGCCGGGTATTGCTGCCGCTGAGCAGGGTGCCGATCCGGTAGTAGGTTTCGGCGGTCCGCCCTACCCGGCCTTGGGCCAGCAAGCGATCTACCTGAGCGTTGGCAACGGGTGCGCCTGGCCCGGTCCAAGCCCAGTCGCTGTCCGGCCGCAATGCGCCTTCGCCAAAGCCCCCGGCTTCGCGGCCTTCGTTTTGCGCAGCATAAACCGCCAGGAACACATCGACCATGCGGCCTTGTGCGTCGCGGTAACGGCCCAGCAGGCGGTGATTGGCGCCGCTCGCGCGTGGCTCCCACCAGACGGCGGGAGCATAATCGATCCGG
>JANORN010000197.1:0-29203 GCA_031415355.1 Novosphingobium sp.
AACAAGAGCGAGAAGGTCAAAGACCTTAAGAACAAGGCCAAGGACAAGGACCTCAGCACCAAGGAAAAGAAGGAGCTGAGCGAAGAGGAGAAGGAATACAAATCGCTGCGGAAGAAGGTTCAGGAAAAGCTGATCAAGTTCGCCACCCGGATTCCGGCCTTCATGTATCTCACCGATTTCCGCGAAAATACGCTCGTCGATGTGATTACCAAGATTGAGCCTGATCTGTTTTTGACGGTCACCGGCCTGACCGTCGCCGATTTCAACCTGCTCGTGGACCTGAAGGTGTTCAACACAGAACGAATGAATGCAGCGGTCTTCGCCTTCAAACGTTATGAAGATGCCTCGCTGCGCTACACGGGGATCGATAGCCACAAAGGCCTTACGCATATCGGCGGGTATGACACCGTCGTAGCGGTTGAGCATTCGTAACAGGAACGATCGCGATGGCTCCACGCAAACAAGGGAAGCTGGTGCGGCAGGACGACGAAGGCATTTGGCTGGTCGCCAGCCTCGCTGCGGAAAGGGCCGGGCTGACCAAGCTGGAATTGGCGCGGCGGGCCATATCCGGGGAGTTGCGGTATCGTGAAGATACCGTTGGAAGACCGTCCTGGTATTTCGAGCCAGAGATCGCGGCCCTCGCAAGGTCCAAGCTTGAAGCCGAACGCCTGAAGGCCGATAAGCCCAAGCGAAAGCGGAAACTCTCGCAAAGGGAGCTGGAGGCGCGATATCGCCGTGAGGCTGATGAGCTTCGCGCGACTTCGCGGCACTTCCAAGGGGGGCCGCTCTTGGCTCTTGGCGCACGGCAACATGGTGACAATCGCCGAGATTTTTGCAAATCCAAACAACCTAGATCCGGGCAAGAAGAAAAAGGAAGAATAGCCGATGACAAATGTCTGGGGCATTCATATGCCGGTCTGGGTTGGCGACAATCCAATTGAGAAGAGCTATGTTTGCCTTGGCTGGTCACAGCTCGGCGACATATTTTCGATCCCGGCAGACCGCGAGGATTTTAAGCGAAGGATCGCTGCCGCCTATCCCGAGAAGAAGGCTGGGGCGATCCCCGTGGATGCTGGAATCTTGTTCCGTTTTGCCCATGAAGTGGCGGCTGGTGACCTGATCATCTATCCATCCAAGCATAACCGCATGGTCAACATTGGGCGCGCAACCGGAAAGAAGTGGCATTCCCCAAGCGTGATCGAAACCGATGAAGACCTGCCTAACTATCTTGGCGTTAAGTGGCTGGGCCATTTCCCGCGCAGCGATTTCAGCCAAGCGGCGCTCAATGAAATCGGTGCTTTCATCACCCTGTTCCGCGTCCGCGAGCATTTCAGCGAGTTTTTGGCGAAGACAGGTGGAGCAAGCCCTGGCGCACCTGCCGAAGCTGAAGAGTTGCAATCGGTTTCGGACGATCTAGCCTCGCAAACGGCTTCGCAGCTTGCTGAAGAGAACGCGCAGGATTTCATAATCAGGCGGCTTCATACAACTTTGAGCGGATATGAATTTGAGCATTTCACCGCGCATTTGATGGAATGCCTTGGCTATACCGCACGCGTATCGGAGAAGTCTGGCGATGGCGGCGTGGACGTAATCGCGCATACCGATGAGCTTGGCTTCCAGCCGCCGATCATCAAGATTCAATGCAAGCGCCAGACTTCGCAGGTTGGTGAACCGGAAGTCAGCCAACTCCTGGGCACGTTGGGCGAAGGCGAGTTTGCCCTTTTTGTGACCCTGGGTTCTTACACCCGACAGGCGAGGGTCAGAGAGCGCAACACCCCGCGCTTGCGGCTGATCGATGGCGAAGACCTGGTCCAGATTGTCTTGCAGCATTACCCCAAGATGTCGCCACGCTATCGAACAACGATTCCGCTCAAGCAAATCTATGTTCCGGACCTGCTTGGGGACTGATTGCCGATTGGCCGATTCACAAGCTCGCCTAGATTTGCTATACTCTGCGCATGGGTGGCTGGGGTTCTGGACGAAGTGGCGGCAGGCCGGTTGCGGAACACTGTTTCCGAGTTGAACTGCCGTGGATGATCCGGACCCGGCGCGTTGTCCCCGGATCGCACATTGCATCAGCGCTGCACTGGAATCGCGGCGGTGAACCATCGGGCAATATCGGCTATGAAGCGATCATGGACGAACCCGGCAACGAACGCCTGATCCTGATCTACACGCGCGGCACTGGCACCGACAAGGATAGCGTGCGGCAGGAAGTCCGGCTGGTCTGGACCCAACCGCATTACGGCGGCAAGCGCTGGTGGATGGTCTGCCCCTACAAGGGCACGCGCTGCACCAAGCTATTCCTGCCCGGCAATGGCGACCGCTTCGCTTCGCGCGCCGCGTGGAAGGTGCAATACCAATCGCAGCGCGTCGCTTGGCATGACAAGCCGTTCGAGCGTCTCAACCGACTCCAGCGCAAACTGGGTTGCCGGGAGGGATACGAAGAATGGATATTCCGCCCCAAGGGTATGTGGCACCGGACCTTCGCCCGGCACGAAGCGCGCTATCGGCAAATCAACTACCAGTGCGATCTGGTCTGGGCTGGCATGATGGCGCGGCTTGGCGTGTTGCGCGGGCGGCTCTGAAGTTGTGAATGGTTGCGAAAGGAATAGCGGGACGCTGGCAATCGTCTCGCGGGACTGCTGGTAAATCGTGGGTAGTGTCAAAGGATGAATTTTGACGGATGAGCTGTCGCGTTCCAGCCGCAACGCCTATATGCTTCGCACAAAGCATGGAGGCGTGAGTGAGTGTCCCGGTACGAGTGAACGAGTATATCAAAGGCGCGGGAGGCTATGCAGTTTGCGATGACTGCATTCAAGGCCAGCTTTCCTTGCCCCGTCGCCAACAGGTGCAGCAAATCACCAGCACCCTCGCAACCACCCGCGACTTTAAGCGTGGGGATGGATTGTGCGGACTCTGCCACAAGCAAGCGAAGGTAATCCAAGTTGCCTAAAGGCCCGCGAGGAGAGAAGCGACCAGCCGACGCTATCGGGCTTGCCGTGATGATCGGCAAGATTGCTACTGGCGAGATTGAGTACACGCCGGACGCAACAAAGAGCGCCGCCGCGCAGCTAGACAGCTTGATAGCGAGCGGCTGGCGCATGTGTGGGGCGGGCCATAACGCAGTCGGTGCTAGTGCCCGATGAGCACTGACAATGTGTAACTGTGGTAGAAAATGTGGTAGCGATGGCAACATCGTCCATGTTTAGTAATATTATTCAATATAATAGTGAAAATTAAAGGCGGACACCCTGTCCGCCAATATGCAATATCGACTCAAACATTGCTGGAGATGAGGGCTGCGCACCGATTGATCGGCTGACCCAAGGGTGCGCAGCCTCGATTTATCCACGCGCAACCATCAGTTCGGCGGCAGCACTTCGGGATATCCCAGCGGGTTAGTGACATAAAGCGACGTGGCGGGTGAAGCCACCTTGTTCCAGATGAATTTGCGCATGCAATTCATACCCGCTGGCGTGGTTGCCGGGGCAAGCGTCGTACAGCGCGGCGTGCCGGGATAGGATGACGGCAGCGTTGAAGGCGAATAGCTGTTCTGGAATTTTCCAGTATAGTAGTTAGTCCGGTGGATCAGATAGCCATAGCATTGCTGCCCCACGTTAGTCGCGCTGTTGCCGCAATCTGGTATTTGCACGACCTGCTTGGGTTGACCGCAGATGGTCAGGCTAAAGCTTTTGATCGCCAGTTTCAAAGGCGCGTGGCCGTGTTCGTTGCGCTGCACGACATACAGTCCCTGCACGCCTTGGGGAACTTGCGCCTTGCCGGGATGAATACCGTCATTGGTGCCAAACCGTACGTCAATCACGTCCATCAGCATCAACGGCTGACCTGGATAGCCCCCGCCCAAATAGCCCATGTAGGATTTCCACCCGCCGGTGCTGCCCCATGGCGGAACCAGATAACCGCGATTGCCCCACATGCCGGTGGGTGCAGCTTTTGGCAGGGTCACTGTGGTATTGGGCGCATTTGTACGGCTGCCACTGATGGTGCCACTGATTGTATCGATTGCGGAAAACACAGCCCCCAGATCGACATTGGCAACGCCGACATAGCCGTATGGCGTCGCGTTGCTGTTAAAGGTCTGGCACACCTGATTGCCGGTCACCACCGGCGGCAGCGCCTGCGCCATGGCTGGTGCCGGATGGGCAGCCAGACTGCTCAGCAACAAGCCTGCGATAGGTGCAATCGCGGCAGCATAGTTATGTGCCTGTGTCTTTTTCACGCGGAGTTCCTTTGGTTAAAGGCTTGCAAGCCCGAACACGGAGAATATTGGCTTCTTCCGTTGATGCTTGGTCGCAACGCGTGGTGATCAGGTTCAATCGTTGTGCAGATTTTTTACGCAACGGATTCGCGTGATCGGGTTCGGCAACGGGCGGGTGAACGTCAAGTCGTCCCCACGGTCAGCAAGATTGCTGAGGGTTAGGCCGCTAAACCCCTCGCGTTATCTCCCGATCCTGCTCGCCAGACATCTTCCCCTCCCGCTGCACCCGCGTTCAATTCACCGTAGCGTTGAACTTGATCGCGAATCCGGCGGTCGGCCCCAGAGCGGGCGCGGTGGCGGTAATCGTGGAACCGGTGATGGCGGCACCATGCGGGTCGCTTTCATCGCCGCCGCTGTTGTTATCGTCTTCAGCAGTGGTCGCTGCGGCACAGCTGGTGCCCGAACGGAGCGAGGCGGGAATGTAGGTTGTCGTCGCGGGCAGCGGGTCATCCATGGTCACCGCAGTCAGTGTGGCTGAGCCGCTATTGCTGACCATGATGCAATATTCGACCGTGGCCCCGGGAATAAATTTCGGGTTGTTCGTACCGTTCAGGGGATCGCTCATCACAAAGCTGACCTTGGATTGCGTGCTCGCCCCTTGGGGCCGACAGAATGTGATGTCATGCAGCGTAATTGCTTGCTGGCCTGGATTGGCGGGTGCCAAGGCATGGTTGCCATAGGCCACCGTGATCGTATCAACCGGGGAATTGAAAGTGACGACGATATTACCATTCACCTGCGCATCTGCTGATGTGGCGTCGCCATAGGCGGAATTGCCGATGACATAGTTGGAAATGCCATTGGTGAGTAGTGGGGTGACCTGTGAGCCATTGAAGCTACCGGTGACGGTGACCCGGTCGGCGAATTGCCCCGCTGAATAATCGACATCAAAGATTCGGAACTGCACGCCCGGCACGGCGGTTGGCAGCGTGATCGTGGTGGCGGCACTATCGCTGATGCTGGCCAGATCGACCAGTTCCATGATTGAAAACTGCGCGGGTGAGAAGCCGCCAGTGACGGCGTTCTGCCGGGCCGGCGATTGCCCCCCATAGGTTGCGTTATTGAGCCAGGCACCGGGGTTGGTAACATTAAGCGCAACCGTGCCGATATTGGTGACCGGATAGGAATTGGCAGTGGAGCCGGCCGTCCACGCGACGCTATCCCAATCCAGCACGGTCGTCCCCAGCGCGCAGGTCAGCATCGGCGGCGTACCAGCGGTGCGTGCGCCGCTGACCGTGAAGCTGCTGCTGGCATAATCGTCTTCGGTGGTCACACCGTTGTTCGGGGTGGAATCGCTGTCAGGCACGCCGGATGTCGAAATTTGGGCCGGATTGGCGATGGTCGCGCCAGCCGATGCGGTGACTGTGGCGGTGATAGTCAGGCTTGCCGACTGGCCGGGCGTTAGCGAACCCACGGTCCAGACCCCGGTCGCGCTGTTATAGGTTCCGGTGCCGCTGGCGCTGACAAAGCTCACCCCGGCTGGCAACAGATCGGTTACCGTTACCCCGGTCGCGGTCAACGGCGATCCGCTCGCATTGGTGGCGGTCAGGGTATAGGTGATCGATGAACCCGAGGCCGGGCTGGCGTTGCTGACGCTAGAGGTCAAAGACAGGTCGGCATAGTTGGTCGCGGCCTGGGTCAGCACCAGGTTGGCCTGAAAGAAGGTGCCGACATCCTGCGCCGCATTGTCGCAGACTTCGAAGGTCCAGGTACCGAGCGCGTTCTTCCCGTCAAAGGCGGAAAGCGCGGTGGATGGGCGGTAGGTGTTGTTGAAAGGCGGTGCGATTGTGGCCGCTGTTGCCGCGTCCGCAGCGGTATAATTGCTGACCGGCAGCGCTGCCTCATCGTCGAGCAGCAAGTTGACGTTGTCTGCCCCTGCGCCAATCCCGGTCATGATCTGCACGCGGGTGTTATCCGGCGCGGTCAGGAAAAACTGCAGATCCTGGCGATAGGTGTGCGCGAGCAGCACCCCTAGGTTGGCATCGGTCACGATGAAACTGGTGCCGACCGTGAAGGTGCGCTTGAAGGTATTGGTGCACGGAGTCGCGGTTTCGTTGATCCCGCCAACGGCGCTGTCGGTGGTGCTTGAATAAGTTGTGGTCTGCGCAAGGACTGCACCAGGCAGGCCCGATACTGCACCCAGGATCAACGCAGATTGCATCAGCCGGATCAGGCCTAGACGCAGTGCCAAGGCTAGTCGTGCGAACCACATGACCCGCCTTTAGCAAAGTCTGGTAAACGGCCTCCTAATCAATTCTACCTAATCGACATAATGTGGCTGCACGGCAGTCACTTACGTAGCCCCAAGAAGCTGAAAGTGTCTGCATCAAACTTCAGTTTGACCGCAGCAAACACGCCCTTTTCGGTTGTGCGCGCGCCGGCAAAGTCACGGTCGCGGAAGCCGACCACGTTGTAACCAATGGTCAGCAGTGTATCAGTGGTGGGCGAGAACCCGAGCTGCGGCCCGATTGCAAAAGCGGTGGTGCCGTCAGCCAGATTGTGCCGCACGGTGGCTACCGCGCCCAGCTCGATCCGCTCGCCAATCGCATAGCGCGCGTCAAGGCCGCCCAGCAGTGACGTTCCGGCCAGGTCATAGCCTGCAACCCGGTCCAGGTTGTGCCGGACGCCTAGGAACAGGCCAAATTCGCTGCGCTGGAACCAGTCTTCGGCGCCGGCCCTGTCATTCCGATCACCATCGAACGGCGACCAGTTGGCCGAGACGCTGCCGATCACGCGGCGTGAGCGCGCGTCACCGGTGATGGTCAGTGCAGTCAGGCCCTCTGGCCCGATTGTACCAGCAACTGCCCCAGTTACGGCGTCGCTCCGGAATTCAAGCTTGCTCAGGAACGCAAGCTCGGAATTGGCTGGGCGGTGGGCCAGTGCCAGCGCGGCGTCGATCACTTCGCTGCTGGCACCGCCGGTGGCATTGGCGCGGGTCCAGGTTAGCCCGGCGCCGACCATGCTGCCCTCACCCAGCTGGCGGATCGCGCCAAGCGTAACGCCCTTGCGGTCAGCCAGTTCACCGTCGCGATATTCGCCGCGCATGGTGGCGGTCCAGCGATCATCGCGGAAGGTTGCGCCCAACGTGGCCGCAGTGAAGTCTTCAGCAACCTGGCCAACAGTGCCCAGATGTCCGCCGCTAGCGGCGGGCTGCGCTTCGTTGATCAGTGCGGTGCTGTCAAACGCACCCAGTGTGCGGCTGCCGTCGAGCGTCGCGTCAACCGTGATATGGGCGTTGATCTGATACGATTGCGCCAGACCAAACGCGGCAAAGCTGCGCTGGCCGAATTCGGCAATGTCCTGTTGGCCCAGCGAGCCGACGAGCTTGCCGCCGGTCCACGGGGCAATTTCAAACCCGGCACGCGCGGTACGGGCGTCAACCCGGTCACCGGTTGCGATTTCGTAGGTTCCAACCAAGCGCACGTCCGAATTGATCGCATAGCGTGCGGACAGGCGGTGACGGCTGGGGAGATCAATCGAACCGGCATTGCCCAGCGCAATGCTGCTGCTGCCTTCCAGCTCCAACCGGTTATCGAGCAGGCGCTGACGCACCCCGCCTTCGACCACGGTGGAATTGGCGCGGCGGCCATCGTCGAGCCGGTCCGCAAAGGTGCTGAGCCCCAAATGCAGGTCGGTGCTGCCACTGCGCAAGTCGCCGCGGATTTGTCCAGCCGTGCGGCGCGAGGCATCAGTCAGGCTGCGATCATGCCAGGCGCTGCCGGTAACACTAAGCGTTTCGCTGATCGCATAGCGCGCATCAAGGCCATATTTGCGGCGACCGCGTTCCGCGCCATTGGTCTGGCCGACGCCGTATTCGGCATCAGCCGAACGGGCATAGGCGAGCAGGCCCAACTTTGCGTCATGGTGCTCCACTTCGAACAACCAGGCGGTGCTGGTATCACCTGCGCGGGTGCTGAACGCAGCCTCGGCGCGCAGCTCGGCATTTTGCGAAAGCTTGGCCTTCAGGTCGAGCCCGCCGAGTGAAGTGCGTATTTGTCCGTCGCCCGAAGCACCAGTTTCACTAAGTGCGGTCGCGCCGATCCGGACGGCACCATTGCCGAGGGTCACGTCGGCCCGCAGCCCGGCGTTGATCTCGCCGCCAGCCGTCGCCGACACTTCGTATTCGGCGATGATGAATTGCGGATTGAGCGCAGCATCGCGGCTGAGGATCGGCTCGCGGAAGGTAACAGTGCCGGACAGCATGTCGAGATCGTAGTCAACGAAGCGGGTCAGCACGCGGCGATCAACGATCACTTCCGAACGGAACCGGTCGCACACTTCGATGGTGATGGTCTCGCTGTTGGCGAGCATCGCACGGTTGCTCAGCTGGTACGGGCCACTGATCCCGGCGCCCTGGAGCTCATCCCGGCGATAGACTGTGCCGACCCGGGCAGCGAAGGCCTGGGCGTGCAGCGCGCCCGACTGGACTTCGGCCTTCAACCCGGTTGCGACGCGCTGATACCGCGCCAACTGGGTCTGGTTGAACCCGGTTTCGATATCGCCGTAGAGCGCATAGAAAGTCGCGGTTTCAATTCGGACATACAGCTTTTCACGGGTCGCGGCGTCGAACCGGCGGTCTGAACCATCGGCGAAGACGGTGTAATAGGCGTTGGGATCAATCGTGCCGAGCAGGCGCTGATCGTCCTTCTGCCGCGCGCTGTCATAGGCCACTGTCAGCAGGTATTTGCCGCGCACACGGCCCTTGGCATAGAATGCAACGCGGGCATTCTCGCCCAGATCGCTGCTAAACCGTCCGCTGCGTTCCATCCGGTCGGCAATGGTCTGTTCGCCCACGGAACCTTCGGCCAAACCGATCAGGGTCCACTGCTGCTGCCCTGGCACCATCCACGCGTCAAGCGTTTGGCGGCGGCGGATTTCGCCATCGCTGAAGTTGAAATCAACCCGCAGCGCGCCGCTGACCATGGTCGGAGCAAGCTCAATCAGGGCGATGCCATCATCACCTTTGACGACCCAGCTGGCAGGCGCGCGGTCGAGTCCGGATAGCGCGCGCGATTGCAGTGCATCCTGCACCTGAGCGCTTTCAAACGGCGAATTGATAACGAACTGGCCCGAAATTCCAGCATGGACCGGGCGGCCGCTGCGATCGAGCACGCGCACGGCGAGCACCGAGCGATTTGCCCCGTCGGCCAGCAGGCGGGATTGATCGCGCACCAGTTCCACCTTTGCAGGGGTCGATGCGTAGTGGACATCGCGGGCCAACGAAGCTGCAACGGTGCCATCGGCATTGCGCACCACGGCGGTCAGTTTGGTCAGATCGCGGTCCAGCGCAATCCCGCGCCAGGTGCTGATCGCATAGGCCCCGTTGGCGGCGCTGCGCGCACCGTCGAAGGACAACGGGTCAACCAGTTTGCCATCGGCGCTGAGTTCAATTTTCTGCCCAGGACGGTGCCGGATCACCACACGCACCGCCGGCGCACGCGGATTGTGATCGAGCGCCGGGAACAGAAATTCGGTCGGTCCGTCACCCAGCGTCAGCCAATCGGTTTCTGCACCAGCAGCCGAGCGTTCAGCAGCGTCCTCATCCACAGCCGGAACAACCTTGGGCGCTGCCGCCGCCAGGCTTTCGGCCGGAACCGTCGCAGAAAAGTTCACTGCGACCAGCTGACCGCCGCGCGCGGTGACGAAGCGTGAATAGGCCTTGCCTGCCGAGCGCGTGTTACGGCTGCAATCGATAAAGGTTCCGCCCTGCGGCAGGGTCATGCTTTGCGCCTGGACCACATGCGTGCCGGGCACCACGCCATCGAAGTGATAACGCCCGTCAGCATCGGTAATCGCAAAGCTACCGTCTTCCAGCATTACGCGCACGCCGGGGACGCCCAAGCGGTCATGCTTGACCGTGCAAGCGCCGGCAGTGATCCGACCGATGATCGTGGTCCGGCCCGCAATGGTTTCGCGCTCGATCTGCACCGCAGCGCTCGTAAAAGTGCGGTTTCCACGCACATCAACGGCTTCGGCGCGGTTAACCGCTTGCCCTGGATTCGCGTCGCCGCGCACCGACATCGCATATGTGATCACCGCACGCGCGCCCGGTGCCAGATCGCCCAAGGCAATCGTCATGGTTGAACCAGTGGGTGCGAAAGTAATTGCACCCGGCGCAGCAACACCGTTGATGCGGACGCTATCCTTGCGCAGCCGCAGCCAACGCGATGGCGTATCGGTGACGAAAACCTGGCGCTTTGTACGCGCCGGATCAGCGTTCTGAACGGTTACGGTGTAAACAATCACGTCGCCGGGCTGCGCGTTGCCGCGCGAAGCGACTTTGGTCAGACTAATCGCCAACGGCGGCCGGTCAAGCGGGATATCGACTCGTACCGGTTCAAGCCCGACCAGCCCAAACATGCGGCCATAGGAGCCTTCTCCGATTGCCAGCGGCCCGCCATCGGGCCGGGTTATTCCCGCCAACTGTGCGGACGTGGCCACAGACGGCGCTGAATAGGGCGTTGGCGGAGCAACGACCAGGCGGTATTGGCCCAACGGCGCCAGCGGGAACCGATATTCCCCGGGTTGCATGGTGTAGACATTGCCGGCGCTGTCCGTAACGGACTGCCCGGCGATCATCGATGATGGATAGGGTGTTACGCCATCGTCCGCGAAGACTGAGGCAGGTGCACCTGTTGCCGCGTCAACCAACGATACCTGCGCACCGCTGACCGGCGTGCCGTCTTCGCTGTCAAACACCAAGCCGTAGGGATCGGCAAGCACGTTGGCGATGGCTGTGGCAACCGGCTGCGCCTGGCCTGCGACCATTGCCGTGACACGAATCGCTTCGCCGCCGCGCACGGACAAGCGGCAATTACCATGCACCACAGCTGGCGGCGCGGCCACGGTCGGGATACCCGCCATGAACACCCCGGTATTCACTCCGGTTTCGAAGATATGAAGTTTTTCGCGATCACCAACTTGCGACGTTACCACCACGGTCATGCTGTCAACAGCAGACGGGTTCAGGTTCGCGGATGGCGAAGTAACACGAATGTAAGCCACGTCGCCAACCCGCAGGCTGGCGGTGGAACTGGCGTTGATCGGGCCTTGGGCGCTGCCGTTGGCTCCAGGGACGACCAGCGCGTTGCCGCCGCACATAGCGGCTGGAAATGCGACATTGGTGCCCGAGCCAATCTGAGTCTTGCCCCAGATGCCCAGCGTGGTCGGAGCTGGGGTAACGGCGATTGCCACCCGGTTCGACGACACAGTAAAGGTATTGCCACCATTCTGCCACGTGGCATTGGCGACGTTATTGATGGTCTGGGCCGCAGCCCCTTGCCCCCCGCCAAACAACAACAGCGTTGCAGCCAACGCAGTTGCGGCTCGTTTGACTGATGAGAAAGGTTTGCGACCCATTCCAATGCCGGGGTGGAGCAAAGCCCCACCCCGCCCTTTTATCAGTTGATGGTTGCGCGGAAGCGCAACGTTTTGGTTTCAGTCGCGGCAACGCTGGCCAGCGTTCCGCTGACAACGCCCGCAGCTTGGCTACCGCCAGCCGAACCATCTGCCTGACAAGTACCTGAAACGACCGTGCCGTTCAGGAAAATGCCGTAAGCTGACAGATAGGTCACTTCGACAGGAAGCGTATCCGAGATCGCCACATTGGTAGCGGTCGCGCTGCCCGATGCGTTAGCGACCGAGATGCAGTATTCGATCACTGCGCCCGGGATCGCTTTCGGGTTGGTTGTGCCGTTGAGCGGATCACTGATCAGCGTACTCGCCTTGACGACCGTCAATGCAGCTGCACTGACGGTATAATCGTCCTTGGCTGAGAAGGCTGCGTCGCGCGCCGCATCAGTAGCGCCTGCGCCGTCGGCATAGACCGTGTCTACGCCAGCGGTGTTGGCACCCGTGGTTTGAGTCAGGGCTGCACCCTGGCTTCCGGAACCCGCACCTTCGCGGCCAGTAGCCGTCAACGTCACCGCTGCAACCGCGCCGGTGGTCAGGCCGGTCGGAATGTCAGACACCACGAATACGGTCCGCGAACCATCGGCCGCGAGTTCGTCAAGATAGCTGACTTCGAGATCGGTGCCGACATCGTAATCGCCGTCGTTGTTGGTATCGACGTAGATTTTGACGTTGGTGGCATCGAAGGTATCGGTGTTGGCATGCGCCCCAGACCCGCCGGTCTGCTGCGCAGCAGCAACGGCAAAGTCCAGTACCGAGTTGGACAAGTTGGTGACTTGGAAGGTCGTCACTGCAGCCAATTGGCCAGGCGAAACCTGCGTCGTAGTCGTACCGACTTCCGCTACCGTCACGTTGACCTTGCGGTCGACCGTGATTGTGTTTGATGCCGTCTGCGCCGTTTGGTTAAACCCGCCAACCTGATAGTTGACGGACACCGTATTGGTAATCACGGTCCCGGCAGTTGTCCCCGCGGCCAATGCCGGGGAGGCTGCTGCCATGGCCATGACCAGCGCGAGCGCTGACCCTGTTAGCCTTGTATGTTTCATTGCCTTCGTCCCTTGTTTAGTGTCTCAATTGTTTGATTCAACGCACAATTGCGCGGTAAACCAGCGTACCCTTGGCGCCCGGAGCGACCGAAGCGAGGACCCAGCGAACGTGGGTCACATCGGTGGTCTGCGCTGGACGCAGCCCCCCCTTGCCGTCAGCGACAGTCAGCGATGCAAGCTGGCTGAAACTTTTGCCCCCATCGACGGAAACCAACAGGCCCGCCGCAGAATCCGACGCCAAAACGACGGCTCCTGGCAATGGATTGGTGACGACAACATTCTCGGCGCTTTGCGCACCGGAATTCTCATAGCGCGTTGAAAAAACGAGTTTATCACCGGGAACAACCACGGCCGGTTCAATCAACGTGACCTGTTCCGCACCATCGACGACTTCGATCTTTTCAAGCTTGACTTCGCCCGCCAATTTGACCGCGTCAGTCTGTGCAAGCGCACCAGTTGAGAACGACATCACGCCGATGATCGCAATGAGCAGTTGTTTCATGGGAATAGACCTCAGTTGATGCGAACGTTGAATTGGACGGTGCGGCTGGCGCCGCCAGCAACCGTGCCGACCAGCACATCAATGCCAGCAACGGACCCCGTCCCGGCGTCAGCGTCGGCCGCGTCAGTCAACGGCGCGCCTTCAAGCCGCAAAGTGCCAGTCTGATAAGTCGTGCCTGCCGGGATTACGTCGGTAATCCGCAAGGCGCTGGCCGAACCTGTGCCCGTTACGGACGCGACCAGATTGTAAGTGATGATCGCACCGGGAACTGATTCAACTCCGCCAAACGGATCGGCAATCGTTGCCGTTTTGACCAACGAAACCGTCGCCAGCGATGCGATGATGGCGTCAAGCCCGTCATCGCGCGCGCCGGACGTGCCGACCACTGCATCACCGCCCCCCACGCCTTGGCCAGTGAAGGCCGTGCCAGCCGGTCCGGTGCCAGTAACGGCTTCGGCGGTCAGGCGAATCTGGCTGGTATCGCCGTCGGTTGCGCCTGCTGGCAACGTCACCAGCACAAACACCGTCAGCGCCAAATCAGGCGCAATCGCTGCGGTCGGCGTGCCGGCGGGAAGGATTTGGTCAGTGCCCGGATCGTATATCCCATTGCCGTTGGTATCGACCGCAATCGATTGAACCACTGCATCAAACTCGTTGCCTGCAACGGTTGGATTGATGACCAGGTTGAAGGCTTCGGGGCCGTTTCCGGTGTTGGTAATCTGATAAGGCAGCGCAACGGTCGTCGATCCAGCTGCAACCGGAGTCGTCGCAAGACCGGCCACGGCGACGTCAAGCAATTCATCAACCCGCACGGTAACGGTGTTCGAAGTGACGGTGCCTGTGCTCGAACCTGAGGTATACGTGGCAGAGGCCGTGTTCTCGATCATCGTCCCCGCCGCGACGCCGGTGGCGTGCGCGGCCGTTGGCAAAGCGGTTGAAATCGCGAGGCCCAGCAGGGCGGCACGAAGGGCGGGAAAGGGGCGACATGAGCTGTTCATGCCGTTTATCTAACCGAAGAAGGTTAACAATCCGCCAATGTCGCAAGACCTTTGTGAGTGCCCTATTCAGGATATCGAACGAAATGAAAATACCCGGTTAGTTAACCGCTCAGTAAACTTCCTTAGGGCTCCAAAACCTTGAAAATCCGCCGATTAAGGCCTAGATATGCAGGGCTTTCCCGTAAGCTGCGAGCACACTTTCGTGCATCATTTCGGATAAAGTCGGATGCGGAAACACTGTTGCCATCAGCTCGGTCTCGGTTGTTTCGAGCGTTTTTCCAACCACATAACCTTGGATCAATTCGGTCACTTCCGCGCCAATCATGTGCGCACCCAGCAGCTCGCCGGTGTTGGCGTCAAACACGGTCTTGATGAAGCCTTCGGGCTCGCCCAGCGCGATGGCCTTGCCATTGCCCATGAATGGAAAGGTGCCAGCCTTAACTGCATATCCCGCCGCTTTCGCCTTGGCTTCGGTTAGACCCACGCTCGCGACCTGCGGATGGCAATAGGTACAACCCGGGATATTGGCCTTGTCCATCGCGTGCGGGTGAACATCCTTGTTCCCCAGAGCCTTGGCAATCGCCTCGGCGGCAATTACGCCTTCGTGGCTCGCTTTGTGCGCCAGCCACGGCCCTGGTGTCACATCGCCGATCGCCCAAACCCCGGAGACATTGGTCTGCCCATAGTCATCAACCGCGATGATTCCACGTTCTGTTTTAATTCCAAGTGCTTCAAGGCCAATGCTCTCAGTATTTGGAGCAATACCGACCGCTACGATCACATGGCTGAAAGCCATCTCGGCCATCTTGCCGTCCTTGGATTTGATCTTTGCGCTGATGCCGACGCTTGAAACGTTGATCGCTTCCACCCCGGCACCGGTCAGAATTTGCATCCCTTGCTTGACCAGCGCCCTTTCCAAAAAGGCAGAAACATCTTCGTCTTCAACCGGCACAATCCGGCCCAGCATCTCAACGACGGTAACTTCGCTGCCCATATCATTGTAAAAACTAGCAAACTCTATTCCGATCGCACCAGAACCGATCACCAGCAGTTTGGTCGGGAGCTCCTTTGGCGTCATGGCATGGCGATAGGTCCAGACCCGCTGGCCGTCAGCAGGCGCGAACGGCAAGTCGCGCGCACGCGCACCAGTAGCGACAATGATGTGCTTGGCCGAGAGCGCTTGGGTGCCCTTGTCATTCTGAACTTCCAGCTTGCGCGGCGCGGTCAGCCGCCCGGCCCCCATGTGCACGGTGATCTTGTTCTTTTTCATCAGGTGCGCAATGCCCTGATTGAGCTGCTTCGCTACGCTGCGGCTGCGTTTGACCACGGCATCCAGGTCCGCGCGGATGTTGTCCGCCGCCAGCCCGTAAGCCGCCGCGTGTTTCATAGTGTGGAAAACTTCGGCTGAGCGCAGCAACGCCTTGGTTGGAATACAGCCCCAATTGAGGCAGATTCCTCCCAGATTCTCGCGTTCGACAATCGCGACTTTCAGCCCCAGCTGTGCCGCCCGGATCGCCGCAACATAACCACCCGGCCCGGAACCGAGGACGACGAGGTCATAGTCATTCGCCATCCTAAGCCACCAATCCCAGAGGCTGTTCCACCAGATCCTTAAACGCCTGCATTAGTTGTGCCCCATCTGCCCCATCAATCGCGCGGTGGTCGAAGCTGCCGGTCGCACACATTACCGAGGCAATTGCCAGTGCGCCATCGACCACATAGGGCCGTTGTTCGCCGGCCCCGACCGCCATGATCATTGCTTGCGGGGGATTAATTACCGCTTCGAACTGCTTGATTCCAAACATTCCGAGGTTGGACAGGCTGGCCGTGCCGCCTTGGTATTCATGCGGCTGGAGCTTGCCCGACTTGGCCTTCTCGGCCAGCACCTTCATCTCGGTTGAAATCTGCGCGAGGCCTTTGTTGGCCGCATCGACAATTATGGGCGTGATCAGGCCGGACGGTGCCGCCACCGCCACCGACACGTCGGCGCGCGCATATTTGCGCAGCTCGTCGCCAGCGAAGCTGACGTTGCACTTGGGTACGCGCAGCAAGGCCTTGCCCAGCGCCTTGATCAAAAGATCATTCACGGATAGCTTTACGCCATCAGCTTCAAGTGCCGTATTAAGTTCCCCGCGCAGTTTGAGCAATGCATCGAGCCGGACATCCACCGTCAGGTAGATATGCGGAATGGTCTGCTTGGCCTCGGTCAGACGGCGCGCAATCGTCTTGCGGACGTTGTTAAGCTTTTCGGATTCATAGGGAATTCCGAAGTCTGGTGCGACTGCTGCAACAGTGGGTTGCGACGCGCCAACAGCGGGTACAGCGGTGGCAAGGCGGGGCGCAGCACCTCTTGATGCAGCCTCGACATCGGCTTTGACAATGCGCCCACCCGGACCGGTGCCGGTGATGCTGCGCAGATCAACGCCAGCTTGCGCGGCGATCCGCTTGGCTAGCGGTGAAGCGATCACTCGGTCACCATTGGCAGCGGGAGAGCTTGCCCTCGCTGCCGGTGGCGGTGTCGCCGTATCGGGCGCGCTGTCAGCTGCGGGTAGCGTTGGCGCCGAGGCGGCAACGGGTGCCGACGGAACTGGATCCGCAACTTCGCCCTCAACTGCCAGCGTGGCGATGACCGTACCGACCTTCACGCCTTCACTGCCTTCAGCGACGCTGATCGCGGTGATCACGCCTTCATCCACGGCTTCGAATTCCATCGTCGCCTTGTCGGTTTCAATCTCCGCCAGAATATCGCCCGATGCCACCGATTGGCCAACTTTCACGAGCCATTTGGCGAGCGTCCCCTCTTCCATGGTTGGAGAGAGGGCGGGCATCTTGATTTCGATCGCCATGGTTATCTTCCGGTCCTTCTAACAGGCGGGTTCCGTAACGTCTCTGGCCAAAACTGCAACTCTGGGCAAGGTTCTTGCGCAGAATACGTTTGTGTCGGATAAAGTTACCGACAGGGGAGAACCATGCGCGTCTATCTGGTGATCATGGATGAGACCGAAGAAGCCGCGCTGGCACTGCGGTTTGCCGCGCGCCGGGCCGCGCGGACTGGCGGTTCTGTGCATTTGCTCGCTGTGATTCCCAAACAGCCGTTCGTCGCGTTCGGCGGGGTCCAGGCCACGATTGAAGATGAAGCGCGCTCACGCGCGGAGGCATTGGTGACCGCAGCGGCTGGCAGTCTGCTCAATCAGGATCAAGGGCCGCCGGTCATATCAATCGGTCAGGGCGACGGAATTCAGGTGATCCGCGAACATCTGGCCGAACATCCGGAAGTTTCTGCGCTGGTGCTGGGCGCGGCAGCTGGCGGTGGACCCGGGCCGCTGGTCAGCCATTTCACTTCGATTGCCGGGCAGTTGCCCTGCCCGCTCTACATCATCCCCGGCGCGCTGGACGAGGCCGCGCTGGAGCGCTTGGGCTAGAGTACTTTCGCCTTTGATTGCATCAAAGCCAGCACTCTAGATTATTGTTATACCGTGATTTTCAAGCCGCCAGATGATTTCAGCCGGCTCGAAATCACTCTAGCGGCTCAGCGTCGCTTGCCCTGGTGCCGGATATTGCCCGGCCGCCCGCGTTTGCCGGTTAGGTGGTTGCCGCGCTTGCGTTCCGGCATCCGCGATCCACGCGGCTCGATCAGGCCTTCACTATCTTGAAGTTCAAACTTAAGCGCACCCGTCAAAGGATTGGATTCGGCCAGTCGCAAGCGAATGAGGTCGCCGATGGCATAGATCGTGCCGCTCTGCTCGCCGCGCAGCACCTGCGCCTTGGTATCGTAATCAAACCGCTCGTCTCCCAGCAGCGAGACCGGGACCAGCCCGTCGCCGCCAAGCCCGATGATGGTCGCAAAGAACCCGAATTTCTGTACACCGGTGATCCGCGTATCAAACACTTCGCCCACCCGGCTGCTCAACCAGGCGGCGACATAGCGGTCCACCGTCTCGCGCTCGGCCGCCATGGCGCGGCGTTCGGCCGCGCTGATCGCATCGCTGACCCGGCCCAGATCATCGCGGTCACGATCAGCCAAGCCGGAATGCGCTGGCAACTTGGCCTTCGGAGCGGGTTGCTCCAAATCATAGGCATCGACCAGCGCGCGGTGAATCAGCAGGTCGGCGTAGCGCCGGATTGGCGAGGTGAAGTGCGCGTAGGACGCCAGTGCGAGACCAAAGTGGCCGAGGTTGCGCGGGCCGTAATAGGCCTGGGTCTGGCTGCGCAGAACTGCTTCCATCAACAGCGCCTTTTCCGTGTCATCCGCAACGTCTTTAAGAAAGCGGTTGAACAAGCCAGGGGTGATTACCTGCCCCAATGCCAGCTTGCGTTCGAAGGTGGACAAATAGTCCTTCAGCGCGATCAGCTTCTCGCGGCTGGGCGGTTCGTGCAGGCGATAGACGACCGGAGCGACTCTGGCCTCGAGCGCCTTGGCGGCAGCGACATTGGCGGCGATCATGAAGTCTTCGACTACCCGGTGCGCGTCGAGCCGTTCGCGCAAGGCAATCTCGCGGATTCGTCCTGCTTCGTCGAGCACTACGCGGCGTTCGGGCAGATCGAGATCGAGCGGATCGCGGTCTTGCCGCGCCTTGGCGAGCACTTGCCAGGCGGCCCACAGGTTGACCAAGCTGGCCTCTGCACCACCACTATCAATCCGCCGCTGCGCCTCTTCGTAAGCGATAACCTCATGAATTCTAACGATTACGCGGGTGAACCGCCATGACGTCACTTTGCCAGCTGCATCGATTTCCAAGTGGCAGGCCATCGCCGCGCGGTCTTCACCGGCGCGCAGCGAGCACACGTCTGCGCTGAGGACTTCGGGCAGCATCGGCACGACGCGATCGGGGAAATAGACCGAGTTGCCGCGCTTGCGTGCCTCGCGGTCCAGTTCACTGCCGGGACGGACATAAAAGCTCACGTCGGCAATCGCGACCAGTGCGCGAAAGCCGCCTGCACCATCGGGTTCGGCCCAGATCGCATCGTCATGGTCGCGCGCGTCGCTGGGGTCGATTGCCACAATTGGCAGGTGGCGGAGGTCTTCACGCTTTGCCGGGTCAAGCGGGAGCTTGGCTGCGAGGGTGCCTTCTCCCAGCGTTTCCGGCGTGAAGGCAAACGGGATGCCGTGCTTGTGGATCGCGATCAGGCTGAAGGCCTTGGGCGCGAGCGGATCGCCGAGCACCTGCGTAACCTTTACGCCGGCGCGCGGACTGCGCCCGGCAGGTTCAGCCAGCACCAGCTGTCCGGGTTCAGCTTCGCCCAGATCGGCAATCGGCACGGCATTGCGCACGCGTTTGTCGACCGGCGCCAGCCAGCCCTTCCCGGCTGCGTCTATTTCCACTACACCCAGCACCTGATCGGCCTGCGCCGGCAGAGTCTTCATCGGATGGGCGATCCAGCCGGTGGCGGTCTCTTCGGTCCGCGCGAGCACGCGGTCACCCACGCGCAGCGCGCTGCCGCGGCCCTTTTCGCGCAGCACGAGGCGCGGCGGCGGCGTAGCATCATCCGGCTGCCAGCTGCCCGGCACGGCAACCGCCTCGCCCTCATCAATCGCGACGACGCGCAGCACGGTCACTTTGGGCACGCCGCCCATCCGGTGATAAGCGGTACGCTTGCCATCAATCAGGCCTTCCTCGGCCATGTCTTTAAGCAGGGATTTGAGCTGGATTTTCTCCTGCCCTTTCAGCCCGAACTCCCGCGCAATATCGCGCTTGCCTGCTGGCTCAGCGCTGTTGGCGACGAATTCAAGGATCTGCTTGCGGGACGGCAGGCCGGGTTGGGGTTTGCTCACTCGCTTAGTAAGCCCGCGCGACGTAAATGCGCTCGACCGCTGGTTCGCCGGTGAAGGGGCATGGGCCCGAAACCGCTTCGCCCGTCATCGGCGTGTTGCGGATCGTCAGCTTCATCGTCTTTAGCTTTGCCACAACCGCTTCCAGCGCCGCACCGGTCGGCTTTGACCAGCCAAATTCCACCCAACCGGGATGGCGGTTTTCGGCTGCGAAGTAAGTTTCGAGACCGGCCAGATCGCTGATCCCGCGTTCGATCTGCGCATCGCGGCGCTCTGTCGCTGCGCCGTGCAGCGCCTGCTGGATATCGGCAAGCTCAGCCGCGGCGCGCGCAATAAAATCCGCGCGTGCTTGTCCGGCAAAGTTGACCTTGCCATCGTCGCGCCACAGCTGGTCGCGCCGCAGCGCTGAGACCTGACCGCCCGCCGCATCGCGTCCGCCGATTTCGAGGATCAGCGGTACGCCCTTTTTGACCCAGCCCCAGCGCTTTTGCGTGGCCTTGCCCGCGCGCTTGTCCATCAGCACCCGCACCGGCTCGCCCAGCGCAATCTGCGCCGCCAGCTCGCGCCGCAGTTCCTCGCAATAGACCAGCAACGCGGCGTCGCCATCATCTTCGCGCAGCATCGGCAGGATCACGATCTGGTGCGGGGCAATCGCGGGCGGCACGCGCAGGCCATCGTCATCGCCGTGGGTCATGATCACCCCGCCGATCAGCCGGGTTGAAACGCCCCAGCTGGTGGTGTGGCACAGCTGTTGTCCGCCATCCCTGTCCTGATAACGGATATTGGCGGCCTCAGCGAAACCAGTGCCGAGATAGTGCGAGGTGCCGGCTTGCAGCGCTTTGCCATCCTGCATCATTGCCTCGATCGAATAGGTCGCGACGGCGCCTGGGAAGCGCTCGTTCTCGGGCTTTTCGCCCGCCATAACCGGCATGGCCAGATCATCCTCGGCATGCGCGCGATACATTTCCAGCGCGCGCAGGGTTTCCGCCATCGCATCAGCCTTGTCAGCATGCGCGGTATGGCCTTCCTGCCACAGGAACTCGCTGGTGCGCAGGAACATCCGGGTGCGCATTTCCCAGCGCACGACATTGGCCCACTGGTTGGTCAGCATGGGCAAATCGCGCCATGACTGGATCCAGCGGCTCATCGCCTGGCCAATCACCGTTTCCGAAGTGGGCCGCACGATCAACGGCTCTTCCAACTTGGCTTCGGGATCGGGCACCAGCCCACCTTTGCCATCCGCGATCAGGCGGTGATGGGTAACAACCGCCATTTCTTTCGCAAAACCATCAACATGCTCGGCTTCCTTGGCAAAGAAGCTGAGCGGGATGAACAGCGGAAAATAGCAATTGTCGACCCCCGCCGCCTTGATCCGTGCGTCCATCAGCTTCTGAATCCGTTCCCAGATGCCATAGCCCCACGGGCGGATCACCATGCAACCGCGTACCCCGCTTTCCTCCGCCAGTTCGGCTTCGGCGATAACTTCCTGATACCAGGCGGCGAAATCGGCTTCGCGGGTGATGGACAGGGCGTGACGGATGGTGGCCATGGTACTTCTCGGTTTTCCGGCCCGGCTGAACACCGGAACGCGGGCAAGGATTGGGAGGTTTCGCGCCTTGGCCGGGATCATACCAGCCGCTAACCCTCAGCGTTCCGACCAGCCTATTTGCCCAGCTGATCGAGTTTACGCTGCATTTCGGCCATCTGCGCGCGCAGGGCGGCCAGTTCATCAGCGGCGTCTTTGGCCGGAGCGGCCGGCTTGGCTTCGCTCATGCCCGGCACAAACGCCGATGCCGCCGCCTTGAACATCGCGAGGTTCTGCTGCGCCAGTTTGGCCAGCGGATTAGCTTCCAGACTGGCTTCAAATGCATCGCGCAGCTTGGTCTGGTTGGAGCGGAAATTGTCCATCGAGGCTTCCAGGTAATGCGGCACCAGGCTCTGCATCGAATTACCATACATCCCGATCAACTGGCGCAGGAACTTCACCGGCAGCATCTGTTCGCCGCTAGCGCTTTCCTCCTCCATGATGATCTGGGTCAGAATCTGATGCGTGATTTCAGCCCCAGTCTTGGCGTCCAGGACCTTGAAATCGACCCCTTCGCGAGTCATTTTAGCGAGATGTTCCAGCGTGATGTAGCTCGACGACTGGGTGTTATAGAGCCGCCGGTTGGCGTACTTCTTGATGATCACCGCATCATCGCTGGACTGGTTCTTGGCGCTCATGGTTCGTTCCCGGGAAGGCTTGCAAGCCACAGCGTTAGCACTTGCAACAACGGCAATGCAACATCGCGCTTGCTGCGCAGCAATATCGCGCTGCCGCTAGCGCGCGAAGCGGGTATCGAGCAAGGTCAGCAGCTCGTATTGCGACAGGCCAGATAGCGCGGCGGCGGTGGGCAGGTGGTACGGCACTTCCAGCCAGTCGCCTTCCTGCAAGTCTGGCGCGGCGGTCAGATCAACGATGGTCATGTCCATCGAGACTCGCCCGATCACCGGCAATTCCAGCCCTTGCCACAACAGGTGGCCCTTGCCCGACCAGCAGCGCAGATAGCCATCGGCATAGCCCAGCGCGATCACCCCGGCGTGCAGCGGTGCGGGGGCCACGAAGGTGGAGTTGTAACCGACGCCCTCCCCCGCCGCGATCCTGCGCACTTGCAGCAAGGCCGCCATTGGCCGCGCGACTTGCTGGATCACGCCATCCAACTCGCGGCGCGGCACCCCGCCATACAGTGCCAGTCCAGGCCGGGTCAGATCACCATGGTAATCTGCACCGAGCGCGATCCCGGCGCTGTTGGCCAGGCTGCTGCGGCGATGCGGGACCTGCGCGCGGGCGGCAGCGAAGCGGGTCGCTTGCAGGCCGTTTAGCGGCACGTCCTCATCCGCCGAGGCCAGATGGGTCAGCAACAGGTCGATTTCGAGCTGATCCAGCGCGGCTTCGCTCACTTCGTCCAGCGGCAGGCCAAGCCGGTTGATCCCTGTATCGAGCATCAGGTGGCAAGCACCGCCGCCGCTATCACGCCAACGCTGGATTTGCGGCAGCGAGTTGAGCACTGGGCGTACACCTGTGGCGCGTGCAAACGCCGCGTCCTCAGCCTGCGCCGGACCGTGCAGCACCGCGATCCGCTCCGCCGGAACCTGCCCAAGCAAGTCAGCCGCTTCGGACCAATGCGCAACGAAGAAATCCGCGCAGCCCGCCGCCACCAGCGCGCCGACTACGCGCTGCGCGCCCAGACCATAAGCATTCGCCTTCACCGCTGCCCCTGCCCGCGCCCGGCCCGAGAGTTGGTCCAGCGCACGCCAATTGTGCACCAGCGCGGCGTGATCCAGCTCCAGCCGCAGTGCCGCCGGGGGTGCCTTAGGCAGCATCGTCTGTGAAGTCTTCGGGCAAGCCACCCTTCAATCCCCACAGCGAGACGAGGAATGCCACCAGCACCACCACCCAAGTGTACCAGAGCCCCGCAAAGGGATCGCCCGTTCGCGCGATGATATAGGCGGCGATGAACGGCAAAAACCCTCCGAAATAGCCGGTGCCGATGTGGTACGGAATCGACATCGACGAATAGCGGACCTTGGGCGGAAACATTTCAGACAGCAGTGCCGCGACCGGGCCATAGGTCGCCGCCGACAGCCCCATCAGCACCAGCAAAGCCGCCACAATCAATGCTGATTGCCCGAGCGATGGCGTGTACTTCTTGAAGTTGAACACGGTTTGCCCGGCCAGTTCCTCAACCTTCGCCTTGCGCGCCTTGGCATCGGCGGTATCGACCTGATCAAGCGCGATCACCCGGTCCCCAGCAACCAGTTCCAGCGCCGCCGACTTTTCGAGCGTGTAGGGCACGCCGGCCCCGGCGAAATCGCCCATTAGTCGCCCGCAGCGGGTTTCCTGCTTGGGGGCGAACGGCTGATAAGTGCAGTCTGGCCCGCGCAGGGTCCATTCCACGGCATCGGTCTGCGCCGGATCCTTGCCGACCGAACCGATGAACCAGAAAGTCGGGAACAGCAGCGCGAGCGTCAGCAGATAGCCGATCACGATCGGCTTCTTGCGCCCGATCCGGTCAGACAGGCTGCCGAAATAAATATACATCCCCATGCCCAGCACGGCAGCAATTCCAACGATGATCTCCGCCGCCGTGTCTTCGATATGCAGCGTGCTTTTCAGGAACGACAGGCCGGAAAACATCGCGGTATACCAGATCACCGTCAGCCCGGCAGCAATCCCGAACAGTGCGATAAAGATGCGCTTCTTGTTGCCGGGATAGGTAAAGCTCTCGACGAACGGATTGCCGGCCGTCTCGCCCGCTTCCTTCATCGCAAGGAAGACCGGACTTTCGGACAGCTTGATCCGCATCCACAGCGAGATCGCCAGCAAGGCAATGCTCAGCAGGAATGGCACGCGCCAGCCCCAGTCCGCCCACGTTTCCGCGCTCATCAGCGCTTTGCAGCCCAGCACCACCACCAAGCTGAGTACAAACCCGCCCACCACCGAAGCCTGAATATAGCTGGTGTGATAGCCGCGCTTTGCAAAGGCGGAATGCTCCGCCACATAGATCGCCGCACCGCCATATTCCCCGCCCAGCGCCAGCCCTTGCAGAATGCGTAGGAAAATCACGATGGCGGGCGCCCACCAACCGCTGCTGGCCGCCGAAGGGATCAGGCCGACCCCGGCGGTGGCCACCCCCATCAGGGTGACGGTTACCAGGAAGGTATATTTGCGGCCCAGCTTGTCGCCCAGATAGCCGAACAGCACCGCGCCCAGCGGACGGAAGCCGAAGCCGACTGCAAAGACCAGCCAGAACAGCAGCATCTCCAGCGTCGCATTGCCGGTCGGGAAGAAGGTTTTAGACAGGATCGCGCCGAGCGTGCCGTAAATGAAGAAATCGTACCATTCGAACACAGTGCCCGCCGATGATGCGCCAATCACCAGCCGCATCTCGCTCGCGCTGGGTTCTTTGAACGGTGCCGCTGCGGCCATGGTGATCTCCCCGGTTTGGATTCTTGGCGCTCGTCTAGCGAGCCTGCGCGGCAGAGGAAAGCGCCGAACGTGCCGCCTGCCACGGTAGCAGGATCGTGGGATGCCGCGCCGGATAATCGCGCGCGGCAGCCAGCGCGCTCAGTCCCGGCCAGCCGGGCATGGGCTCCGCTCCGCCAAGCCAGCGATCCAGATCAGCCTCAGCCGCCGCCAGACCGGCTTGATCGTGCCCCGCAGCGGCCCCGGCAAAGATCGCCGCTGCGGCTTGACCCACCGCGCAGGCCTGCGCCCGCAGGCCGACTGCACGGATGATCCCCGTGTCATCGAGCTCAAGCAGAACGGTCATACTGCTGCCACACGTTACCGACCGTGCGGTTCCAGTTATCCCCGGCCCGCCCGCAATCAGCGGCCATTGCGCCAGACTGGTGGCTAGCGCCAGCACCTCCGGAGTGTACAACCGTGCAGCGCTCACTTCGGAATCGCGGCTTTCGCGGTCACGGCGCGATCTTCCGCTTGCTGCGCTTCGGCGCGGCGTTCGGCCAGCATCTCAACCAGATCCTTGCTCGCGGCATTGACGAACGGATAGGTCCGGGCTTCGGTGACCCACTGCGGACGGCCTGCCGCACCCCAAACGGTATCGAACCCCAGCATGAAGATCGAGAACGCCACCACCGTGATCACGAACCCCTTCAACGCGCCAAAGCCGAAGCCCAGCACCCGGTCAATCGGGCCCAGCACCGAATTGCGGCTCGCTTCGCCAAAGCTGTTCGCAAGCAATTTAACTACGGCATAGGGCACCAGCAGCAGCAGTGCGAAAGCCAGCACCGCCGCACCGGAACCCGTGCCGATATAAGGCTCCAGCGCTTCGCTGAGCGGGGTATGCAGCATCCGGATCGCGAACAGCGCGATTACCCAGGCGGCCAGCGCCAGGATTTCCTGCACAAAGCCGCGCGCAAAGCCCAGCACTGCGCCAAGCCCCACCATCAACAGCACTGCAATATCAAAGCCGGTCATAGCCCGCGAAACTAGGGAGCGCTCATCACCCGGTCAACGAGATTTGGCAGCAGCGCGATCCCTTGATAGCCGCTGTGTCCGGTAGAGGCCGCGTCGGCCGGGCCGATGGCGCGATCAAACCCCAATTTGGCGGCTTCGCGCAGGCGGATTCCGGCGTGGGCGACCGGGCGGATTTCTCCTGCCAGCGACACTTCGCCAAACCAGATCGCATGTTGCGGCAATGGCTTGTCCGCCAAGGCTGAGACCAGCGCGGCAGCGACCGCCAGGTCAGCCGCCGGATCGCTGAGCCGGTATCCGCCCGCGACGTTGAGATAGACCTCAGCGCTGGAGAAATTGAGCCCGCAGCGCGCTTCCAGTACCGCCAGCAACATCGCCAGCCGCCCGCTGTCCCACCCCACCACCGCGCGGCGTGGGGTAGCACCCGATTGCAGCCGCACGATCAGCGCTTGAATCTCGACCAGCACCGGGCGCGTGCCCTCGATTGCCGGAAATACCGCAGACCCCGCCACCGGTTGGTCCCGGCCCGACAGGAACAACATCGACGGGTTGCTGACTTCCTCCAGCCCCGCCCCGGCCATCGCGAATACGCCAATTTCATCGACCGGCCCGAACCGGTTCTTAAGGCAGCGCAAAATGCGGTACTGGTGGCTGCGCTCGCCTTCAAAGCTCATCACCACATCGACCATGTGTTCCAGCACGCGCGGCCCTGCGATATTGCCGTCTTTGGTCACATGCCCGACCAGCACCAGGGCGGTGCCGCTATCCTTGGCGAAGCGGATCAGTTCGAATGCACAGCCGCGTACCTGGCTGACCGTGCCGGGCGCGCCTTCGATTTGGTCCGAATGCATCGTCTGGATCGAATCGATCACGAGCAAAGCGGTCGGGGCCATGCCCCCAAGCGTGGTCAAAATATCGCGGACGTTCGTAGCGGCGGCAAACCGGATCGGCGCGCCCGCGAGGCCAAGCCGGTCGGCGCGCAGCTTGACCTGCCCCGCCGCCTCCTCGCCGCTGATATAAACGACATCGCCCCCGCCCCGCGCAACCTGCGCCGCCGCCTGCAATAGTAGCGTCGACTTGCCGATCCCCGGATCGCCGCTCATCAGGATCGCCGAGCCCGGCACCAACCCGCCGCCCAGCGCCCGGTCAAATTCCGCAAGGCCAGTGGAGCGCCGCCGCAACGGCTCCCCCGGCGCATCCAGCGCCTCAAACGCAATCGCCCGGCCCCCGCCAGACAGATCATGCTTCAGCGAAAAGACCGTCGCCGGCGCTTCCTCGCTGAGCGTGTTCCACTCCCCGCAATCGGGACACTGCCCCTGCCACCGGTGCGTCACCGAACCACAAGCAGAGCAAGCATAGCGACGTTTTGGTTTGGCCATGCGGCGTGGGATAGCGGGAACGTATAGGGAACGCAAGAGTTGGTGTGGGGCTATGGTGGTGATCGCGAACGTAGTAGTGGTGTGTTTGGGCGTGAGCAAAGACCGCAAAATAAAGTAAGTTGAGCACTACCCCATGGGATAGGTCAGGTGCGTCAAATAGCGGAATTGGAAACAAACTGTGCATCAAAAAGTGTGTTGCGCAGGGACGTCGCGTCGAGCGATGCGCATAGGAGTATCTGTGCCGAGGATGCCTATTCAGAACATCGCAACGGAAGTGAGTCACGGGGACGCCAACTCGGAAATTGTCAATATTGATTCTAAATCAGGAGTCTTTTTGAAGTGTTAGTTTTATCACAATACAACAATTTACTTGCAGTATTACCAGAGATGTAGTCACTATTTCAAAATACTGAGGAGGGTAAAATGTTATTTAGACGAACGGTTACGGCCTCCACTATTGCAATTTTCCTAGTCTTTCCTACTGTCGTCGAGGCTCAGTCGATCGAATCTGTCCCTCAGTGGGAGGGGTTTATTGACTTAGCTGCAGCGCCGACGATTGGTGTTTCGCTTCCAACCAGCTCAGGCGATGACTTGGTCGACGACACCGAACTGAAGGCTGCGCTAAGGTTTCGTCGTACGGTGGACAGTTTACGCGGTCTCCGAGTGCAATTCCAAGTCGGTGTGACAAGCTCGCCAAATGAGTTTGATAGTGATATCGATGAAAGCTCATATTTTGGTGAAGTTCAGTTGGGCGATACCTATGTTCCTTACAGCGAACTGCGTCGAGGTCGTTTTGGAACTTCGGCCGGTGATGTCCGAATAAATACCGTTCGGCCATACGCGAGATATCGCTTTACCAGCGTGCATGATGATTTCTTGGCGCAAGGAAAGCGTATCGATCACCGCGCAACGCTTGGACTGCGCTATCGTCGGGTAGCGCGTATCGACACCGACCCAGACAATCCGAAAGATTATATACGAGGTCTTCACTTTGAACTGCGCGCGGAGCTCGGCAAGGTTTGGTCCTCAAGCAACACGGATGAGCATTGGAATCCCTCTGTGCAAGTTGACATCTATAGTCCGGTATTTCTCAATCGCACACGTTTCGTTGTAAGAGTGGCTGCGGATCTATCCGCATATGATGATGCGCTAGCACCAAATGGCGACACACGGCTTGACAAGCGGGTACGGGTTAGTGCGGGTTTGGACTTGTCGGATACGTTCAAGGATTGGTTTAATTGGAAAAAAGCTTCACCACAGGTGGAGCTCCTCGGACGATATCAGCAGCGTTGGTCTAACGATCCTACGAAGGAACACAGCAGAGCTTACTTCGTTCCTACGCTCAGCGTGTCTCTGCCATTGCAATAGAACTTGCCCCCGGCTTATTACTGCTCCCCCGGACGGGGACACGCAATCCTTCGACGGGGTCAGGACGGACTGATATGTCCCCGGCTACCATCGCTTACCGCGCCTGAATCACCCTCAACCCAGGAATCGCGAGTTCGCTCCATGCCTTATCGGTGGTGATCGCGGGCAGACCTTCAGCAATCGCCAAGGCCATGCAGGTCCGGTCGCCGAGTCCGCTGCCTTTGGTCTTGGTGGCGGCATAAAGCGCGGCTGCGGCATAGGCTCCTGCAACGTCGTGGGAGCGCACTTCGAGCTTGAGCGTGTCGATCAACCCGCGCGCTTCATCGAGCACAAACCCGCGCAGCAGCAGCGCTTTGATCACCTCTTGCAGATTGACTGCCGAAATCAGCGCCTCGCCGATATAGGCATCGATCAGCGCCGCGCCTGGCTCATCACGGAGCACAGCGATCACCGCCGAGGAATCAAGCACCG
>JANORN010000198.1:0-8972 GCA_031415355.1 Novosphingobium sp.
CTGGCGGCGGCCAAGGCCGGGTCGAAGGCGGCTGGCGTCGTGATTGACGATGCGGCGGTGACGCCAAGCTACGTCACCAATTTTACCCCCGACCGCGAGCTGCCGATCATCTGGCAGATCGCCAAGGGATCGCTGAAGAACAAGCTGGTGTTCCTGCTGCCCGGGGCCTTGCTGCTCAGCGAGTTTCTGCCCTGGGTGATCACGCCGTTGTTGATGCTGGGGGGGCTGTATCTGTGCTACGAAGGCGCGGAGAAGGTGATGGAAAAACTGGGCGGGGAGCACCACGGCGAGACGCTGGAAGACCCGATCGAGGACGTTGCGGCGTTTGAGCAGGAGCGCATTTCGGGCGCGATCCGCACCGACCTGATCCTTTCGGCCGAAATCATGGCGATTGCCCTGGCCGAAGTGGCGAGCGAGCCGCTGCTCAGCCGGGGACTGATCCTGGCGCTGGTGGGGGTGGTGATTACGGTGATGGTCTATGGCGCGGTCGCGTTGATCGTGAAGATGGACGATATCGGGCTGGATCTGACCAAGCGCGCCAACGCGGGGGCGCAGGCGCTTGGCCGGTTCCTGCTGCGCGCCATGCCACGCGTGCTGGTGGTGCTGTCCGTGGTCGGCACGGCGGCGATGCTGTGGGTCGGCGGCGGGATCATCCTGCACGGCTTCCACGAACTGGGCGTGCACGGCCCGTCCGACGTGGCGCATGCGATCCAGCACGCGGTGGAGGCCGTCACGGGCTCGCTCGCCGCTGTGCTGGGCTGGCTGACTTACGCGGTGGTGTCAGCCATCGTCGGGCTGGTGCTGGGCTGGATCGTGGCACTGCTGGCGCACAAGGTGTTGAAGCTGAAGGTTGGGGCGGAGGCTTAGAGTGATTTCGAGCCAAATGGAATCATTTGGCGACTCGGAAATCACGGTAAAACAAAAATCTAACCAAGCCGCTCCAGCAAATCGCGCGCGAACTGGCTGAGCGTGTCATCGCGCGCGCCCATGATCACCACGCGGTCACCGGCGCGCGCCAGCGTTGCGATGCGGTCGGCGCAGGCGGCGCGTTCGGGCTCGTATTCTGCCGTGCCGCCGTGTTGCTGGACCAGCCGCACGATCCGCTCGCTGCCTTCACTGCGATCAACCGAGCCGCCGAAGTAGACCGGGTCGCACAGGATCGTGACGTCGTCCGGCTCCAGCAGCTGCGCAAAGGTCTCGGCCAGTTCCGCGCCCATCTGGCGCAGCGGGCCATAGCCATGCGGCTGGAAGAACGCGATTACGCGGCCGGGATGGGTTTTCAACGTGCGGAGCGTGGCGGCGCACTTTTCGGGGTTGTGGCCGAAATCGTCGATTACCGTGATGCCCGATGGGCTCGTGCCGACGATGTCAAACCGGCGGGCGAGGCCGGCATAAGTACCAAGCGCGGCGACCGCATCAGCCACCGGCACCCCGACCGCATGGGCAGCGGTGATGGCCGCCAGCGCATTTGACAGATTGTGGCGGCCCGGCACGCCGATCCTGAGCGGATGGTGCGAGGCATCCCGGCGGTCGATAACGGTCGCGGCGATGGCAAAGGGCTCGTCCACAATCGATCCGTCAACCACGCCGATTTCCGCCGCCGGGTTATGGATCGCATAGCCCAGCCATGGGGTATATTCGGGAGCCAAGGCGTTGGCCTCGGCATCGTCCTGATTGATCACCCCGATGCTGGTCGTGCGGAGGAAATCGCCAAACAGGCCGCGCAGTTCGTCCATCGATTTGTGGTCTAGGCTGACGTTGAGGAGCACGGCCACCTGCGGCCGGTACAACGCGATTGATCCGTCGCTTTCATCGACTTCGCTGACGAATACATTACCCTGGCCGACCCGCGCCGAGGCGAACGGCGCGTCGTGACTGACAAAGTTCTTCATCACCGCGCCGTTCATGATTGTCGGATCACGCTGCGCCTCAGTCAGAATCCAGCCGATCATGCCGGTGACCGTGCTTTTGCCGCTGGTTCCGCCAATCGCGATCCCCAGCGGTGCCGCGTTAAACAGCGTGGCGAGCAATTCAGCGCGGCTCATCCGGGGGCAGCCGAGTTCTTTGGCGCGGACCAGTTCGGGCACGGTATCCTCCACCGCTGCCGAGGCGACCAGCACCTGCTCCGCCGCCACAATTCCGCTGCCGTCCTGTGGAAACAGCGTAAAGCCCAGGCTTTCCAGCCAGGCGAATTTCTCCGGCGTGCGGCCCTGATCGCGGCTGCGATCTGATCCCGCCACTTCTGCGCCGTGCCCGCGCAGGATCAGCGCCAGCGGCAGCATCCCCGATCCGCCGATACCGCAGAAAAACCAAGGGTGAGAGGTCAGGTCAGTCATGCCGCCATCCGGTATGCTGCCCGACCGGATTTGACAACGGGCTTGCGCCGCAGGGCAGGCGGCAATAACCGCCGAAGTCCCGGATAGTTGGAGACAAGTCATGCGCGCGTTCGTTTTTCCCGGACAAGGCAGCCAGAAAGTCGGCATGGGCGTGGAACTCGCCGCCGCCAGCCCCGCCGCACGCGCGGTGTTTGAAGAAGTCGACGATGCGCTGGGGCAAAAGCTGTTTGCGATCATGCGTGATGGGCCAGACGATCAACTGACCCTGACCGAAAATGCCCAGCCCGCAATCATGGCTCATGCCATCGCAGTACTGCGCGTGCTGGAACAGGACGGCGGGCTGACGCTGGCAGCGAAGGCCGATTTCGTCGCCGGGCATAGTCTGGGTGAGTACACTGCGCTGTGTGCAGCGGGGGCATTTTCGTTGGCCGACACCGCGCGGCTGCTCAAATTGCGCGGGCAAGCGATGCAGGCGGCGGTGCCGGTGGGCGTTGGCGCGATGTGCGCGTTGCTGGGCGCGGATATCGATAAGGCGCAGCGGCTGGCGGACGCGGCAGCTGAAGGCGAGATTTGCACCGTCGCCAATGACAACGATTCGGGGCAAGTCGTGCTCTCGGGCCACACGGGCGCGATCGAGCGCGCGATCGCCATGGTCAAAGACTTCGAGATCAAGCGCGGGATCGCCCTGCCGGTCTCCGCTCCGTTCCACTGCCCGCTGATGCAGGCCGCGGCGGACGCGATGGCTGCGGCGCTGGCGGCGACCCCGCCCGACGCGCTGTCCGTGCCGCTGTTCGCTAACGTCACCGCCGCGCTGGTCAGCGAACCCGCCGAAGTCCAGCGTCTGTTGGTGGAACAAGTTTGCGGCCGGGTGCGCTGGCGCGAATCGGTGCTGGCAATGCAGGCGGCCGGGGTGGAGCAGTTTGTGGAACTGGGCGGCAAAGTGCTCGGCCCGATGATCGGGCGGACCGTTGAGGATGTGCAGGTGACCAGCGTGGTGACGATGGCGGATATTGAGGCGCTGGCGGCTACGCTCTAAATTACGCGCGCAGAGGCGCAGAGACCGCAGAGGAAATTAGAGTGAGGGATATCGATACGGTCAGTTCTGATGTGATCGCCGCCGCGATTCACATCCATAAGGACTTGGGCCCTGGGTTGCTCGAAAATGTCTATCAAACCGTTCTCGCGGGAAGTTTGGCCCGCGCTGGCTACTTCGTTGAGAAGGAGAAATCAGTCGACATCCATTTCGATGGAATGATATTTCCTGCTGCCTTCCGGATCGATTTCATGATCGACAAGCGGCTAATTGTTGAAATAAAGACGATTGAGCGCCTCGCTCCAGTTCATGCCAAGCAGTTGTTGACGTATTTACGGCTGACTGATCAGCCCGTAGGGCTGCTCCTGAATTTCTCAGGTGAAACCATGAAGGAAGGTATCCGGCGCGTGGTCAACAATCACGTTCGCTAAATTCTTCTCTGCGTTCTCTGCGCCTCTGCGCGCGTATATATATAGTGGAGCTGCACCGCATGTTCGACCTAACTGGAATGACCGCCCTTGTTACCGGAGCAGCGGGCGGGATTGGCTCCGCGATCAGCCATGCGTTGGCGCGGCAAGGAGCGCGGCTGGCGCTTTCGGGGACCAATCCGGCCAAGTTGCGCTCGTTCCGCGAGGAGCTGAACGATGTTTATGGTCACGATCATGTTGAGATCACCTGCGATCTGTCCAATTCCGAACAGGTTGAACAGCTGATCCCGGCGACGGTCGATACGCTCGGCAAGATCGACATTCTGGTCAATAATGCCGGGATCACCCGCGATAACCTGTCGATGCGGATGAAGGACGAGGAATGGGACGCGGTGATCCTGGTCAACCTGGAGGCGGCGTTCCGACTGATGCGCGCCGCTTGCCGCCCGATGATGAAGGCGCGCGGGGGGCGGATCATCAGCATAACCAGCGTCGTCGGCGCGACCGGCAATGCGGGGCAGGCGAACTACGCCGCCGCCAAGGCCGGGCTGGTCGGCCTGTCCAAATCGATGGCGCAGGAAGTGGCGGGTCGCGGGATCACCGTGAACTGCGTTGCGCCCGGCTTCATCCGCACCGCGATGACCGAAGTGCTGAGCGATGCGCAAAAGGAGCTGCTTAATGCCCGGATCCCGGCAGGCCGGATGGGCGAAGGTGAGGATATCGGCGCGGCGGTGGCCTATCTCGCCAGTCGCGAGGCAGGCTATGTCACCGGGCAGACGCTGCACGTGAACGGCGGCATGGCGATGATTGCGTAAGCACAAGTGTTACCATGCCAGCGTGAGTTCGGCGTTTATCCCCAGATTCGCCCGGATTGCGCGGCTTTGGCCTTGCCGGGTTGCCCTTCGGCGTTAAGAACGTGGGTCCGAATGACCGGCGCGGGCCGATTCCCGATCCTGCGCCGTATGGGGACGAAAGACCGACCATGAAGGCCACTATCGAACGCGCGACGCTGCTGAAGTGCCTGTCGCACGTCCAGTCTGTTGTCGAACGCCGCAACACCATCCCGATCCTGTCGAACGTGCTGATCGAAGCATCGAGCGCGGGCACGGTAAAGGTGATGGCGACCGACCTTGATCTGCAAGTGGTGGAAACCATGCGCGCGGTCTCGGTGGAGAGCGCCGGGGCAATCACCGTGTCGGCGCACTTGCTGTTCGATATTGCGCGCAAGTTGCAGGATGGCAGCCAGGTCAGCCTGGAAACCTCCGACAACCGCATGGCGGTGAAGGCCGGGCGCAGCCGCTTCTCGCTGCCCACCTTGCCGCGCGATGATTTCCCGATGATCGTCGAAGGCGATCTGCCGACCAGCTTTGAACTGCCTGCCGCAACGCTGGCGCAGCTGATTGATCGCACCCGGTTCGCGATCAGCACCGAAGAAACCCGCTATTACCTCAACGGTATTTTCCTGCATGTTTCGGACGAGGAACTGAAGGCTGCCGCCACCGATGGCCACCGCCTTGCCAAGTTCACGCTGGCCCGGCCCGATGGCGCAGAAGGCATGCCCGACGTGATCGTGCCGCGCAAATGCGTGGCCGAACTGCGCAAACTGCTCGAAGAAGCGCTTGATACCAACGTGCTGATCGATTTGTCGGCCAGCAAGATCCGCTTCACGCTGGGCGGCCAGAACGGCGTGGTGCTGACCAGCAAGCTGATCGACGGCACCTTCCCCGATTACACCCGCGTGATCCCGACCGGCAACGATAAGCTGCTGCGGCTGGATCCCAAGAGCTTGTGGGAAGGCGTGGACCGCGTCGCAACCATCGCCACCGAAAAAACCCGCGCGGTGAAAATGGCTTTGGAAAATGACAAGGTCACGCTGTCGGTTACTTCGCCCGATAACGGCACGGCGGCGGAAGAAGTCCCGGCGGACTATTCGTCCGAAGGCTTCGAAATCGGCTTCAACGCCAATTACCTGAAGGACATCCTCGGCCAGATCGACGGCGATACGGTGGAACTGCACCTCGCCGATGCCGGCGCGCCGACCCTGATCCGCCAGAATGACAAATCGCCCGCGCTGTATGTGCTGATGCCGATGCGGGTTTAAATAGGGACTGTCCCTATTTAAATTTTAGGCCATGGTCGCCCGCGCCGTTTGGGTGCGGGGCTCAAGGCTTGGAGTTCGGGTGAGGTGCCCTGGGGGCGTCCACTTAACAAGGCGGCCTCAATCGCTTCATCCAGTTCGCTGGCTTCCGCCCCTCGCGACAAATAAGCGCGCCAATTCGGCAAGTGTTGCATGAGCACCGCGCGATTGGTCAGTCCATCATCGACATCGCGAACATGCGCGCGTGCGCTCGACCATCGCCAGTCTTCGGCGAACTCCACCAGCCCGGCTTTTACTGGATTGTTTTCGACATAGCGGGCAGCGGCAATCAAGTGGGCATGGTCCATAGCATAGCTGTGGAAGCGGCCTTGAAAAAGGTGTCCACTCAAATCCTGCGAGCTGTTGATCCACTGGGCATAGCGCGTGTGCGTGCTCGCCATGGTTGCCCGCAGCGCATCTGCCGATGACGGCGTCAGGATCAAATGGACATGATTGCCCATCAAGCACCAAGCAAGGCAGGACACCGAATTGCGGACACAGGCGTCTTTGAGGTAGCGTAGGTAGAGTTGCCGATCCTGGTCGGTCGCGAAAATCGTCTGCTTGCGATTTCCGCGCTGGATCACGTGGTGCGGCAAATCTGGAACGATGATGCGCGCGGTTCTCGGCATGGCTCGGCCTTTTAAATAGGGACAGTCCCTATTTAAATCGTTGTAGCTGGCGGTACAAGCTTGTGTATGTTTAAATAGGGACTGTCCCTATTTAATCTGAGGCTAGCGTTATGACCCACACCGTCCAGTTCGTCCGCAGTGACCTCACCCAATCACGGATCGTTGAAACTGCCCCCGCGCCGCTGGCTGAGGGCGCGGTGCGGCTGCGGATCGAGTCGTTCGCGGTCACCGCCAACAACGTCACTTACGCGGTGGTGGGCGATGCCTTCGGGTACTGGAACTTCTTTCCCCCAAGTGCTGGCAAGCAGGACGAATGGGGCATCGTGCCGATGTGGGGCCATGCCACGGTGGAAGCCTCAAACCATCCCGCTATCACGGTGGGCGAGCGCGTTTACGGCTACCTGCCGATGGCCAGCCACCTCGATGTAATGCCCGCAGCGGTCACGGCGGGCGGGTTCAGCGATGGCGCGGCGCACCGCCAGCCGATGAGTCCGATCTATAACCAGTACAGCCGCTTGGCCGCCGATCCTGAACACGACCCCGCGCGCGAAGGCGAGCGGATGCTGTTTGGCCCCTTGTTTAAGACCGGGTTCCTCATTGAGCGCATGTTCCGCAGCGAGGGCTGGTTCGGGGCGCAGACGCTGCTCTGCACCAGCGCTTCGTCCAAGACCGCAATGGCGCTGGCCAGCGTGACGCGGGCGCAATCGCCGCAGATCCGCCGGGTCGGGCTGACGTCGCCGGACAATGTCGGGTTTGTCCGCGCGGGCGGTTTCTATGATGACGTGGTAACCTATGACGCGATCGCAGGCTTGCCGCTCGATCCCTCGGTATCGGTCGATTTCGCAGGGAATGCCAAGGTGCTGCACACGGTTCACAGCACGCTGGACGAGCAGCTCAACTATTCCTGCACCGTCGGCGCGACGCATGTCGGCGCGGGCTTCGGGCAAGACAACGGCCCGATCCCCGGCCCCGCGCCGGTGCTGTTTTTCGCCCCGCACCATGCGGTTGCTGCGATTGAAGCGCTTGGCCCTAAAGGCTTTGGCGTAGCAGTGGCGGAAAGCTGGAACCAGTTTTTGAACGATGCCGGTGATACGGTGCAGATCGAGGAACGCAGCGGGCTGGAAGCAGCGCGCGGTGCGTTCCACGCGACGCTGACCGGTCAAGCTGACCCCAGCGTGGGGATTATAATCCGGCCGTAGCTTCTGATCTAAGGCCAAGCGCAAAAAACGGAACTACTCCATCCAAATTCCGCTCATCCTGAGCTTGTCGAAGGACCATCGTTCACACGCAACATCACCGTAACAGGATGGTGCTTCGACAAGCTCAGCATGAGCGGGTCTGGTATGGCGAGCAGGCTGCCCTTAAATATCCACCACGATCTTGCCGAAGTGCTTGTTCGCCGCCTGATGCCGGAACGCCTCGGCCAGGTTCGCCAGCGCGAAGTGATCGCTGATCACCGGCTTGATCCCGCTCGCTTCGATCCCGGCGATCATCGCCAGTTGCTGCGCGCGGCTGCCCACGGTCAGCCCTTGGACGCGCAGGTTCTTGGCCATCAGCAGCACGGTCTGGACCGGCCCGGCATAGCCCGCCAGCACGCCGATCAGCGCGACGTGACCGCCCACGCGCGTCGCCAGCATCGACTGGTCGAGCGTCCCCGCCCCGCCGATCTCGACGACAGTATCGACGCCCACGCCGCCGGTCAGTTCCAGCGCTTTCATGCCCCAGGCGGGGGTCTCCTTGTAATTGATCAGCGCATCCGCGCCGAGCGCCTTCAGCTTTTCGAGCTTCGCGTCCGAGGATGAGGTGGCGATCACGCGCGCACCCGCCGCCTTGGCCAGTTGCAGCGCGAACACTGACACGCCGCCGCTGCCTTGCACCAGTACGGTCGATCCCGGACGCACGGCACCGTCAACAAATAGCGCGCGCCATGCTGTCAGCCCGGCGCAGGTCAGCGTAGCGGCTTCGGCGGCGGAGTAGCCTGCGGGTGCGCGGGTAAACCACTGGGCCGGGGTGACCACCACTTCGAGCGCATAGCCGTCGATCCCGTCGCCCGGAACGGTGGTGAAGGCGGTGGCGGGCGGTGCGCCATCCAGCCACTGCGGGAAGAACAGCGAGACCACCAGCTGCCCCACGCTGAATTCGGTCACACCGTCTCCGACAGCCTCGATCACGCCAGCGCCGTCTGACATCGGAATACGCCCCGCCGCCGCCGGGATCATGCCCGATACGACCGCGAAATCGTGATAGTTGAGCGAGCTAGCCTGCAACCGCACGCGGATTTCGCCGGGTCCGGGCTGGCCGGGATCGGCGCAGGTGGCGGGTAACAAGGTGTCAAGGTTGGCGGGGGAGCCAGTGCGAACGCAAGTGATGGTCATTCTCTATACTCCAGTATTCAACACTACGCCCGTT